>JBAUWM010000311.1:0-10082 GCA_049583775.1 Nocardioides sp. | reverse complement strand
TACAGCAGCAATGCCCAGCCGACCGGTACTAATAGGCCGAGGGCTTGCCACACAAACCCTCAACCAACCCAACACACAAGCAAAACCCACAAAACAAAGGGTTTATGCCTCGCGTCCACACAACAACACACAAACCAACCCACCCCACCCCAACCCCCACAACAGGGCAAACGGGTAAACACGGGGGCAGGGTTCATAGAGTTACGGCGGCCATAGCGACAGGGAAACACCCGGACCCATCCCGAACCCGGAAGTTAAGCCTGCCAGCGCCGATGGTACTGCAACCGAGAGGCTGTGGGAGAGTAGGACGCCGCCGGACAAACATTAGGTAGAGGCCACCGAAAGGTGGCCTCTACTCTATTTCCAGACACAACCGATACAGAGGATCTCATCGTGGCGAACGACCGGCGTACCCCGCGCGATTCGGACTCCCGATCGAACCCGCGCGGCGGGGCGGGTAGAGGTGGCAGACCTCAGCAGAGCCGCGGTCGCGGCGACTGGAAGCGCCCAGCCGACAAGCAGCAGGTGGAGCGCACCGTCGACCAGGCCGTTTACGACGGTCCGCCACTGCCGCCGGAGATCACCGGCCAAGAACTCGACCGCTCGATCACCTCTCAGCTCAAGGGCCTTCCCGACAAGCTGGCGCTGCGGGTGGCGCGCCACATGGCCGCGGCCGGCATGCTCCTTGACGACGAGCCTGAGATTGCCTATCAGCACACGCTGGCTGCGCGGGCGCGTGCGCCCAGGTTGGCGGTCGTGCGTGAGGCAGTCGGTGAGGCCGCCTACGCCGCGGGTCACTACGCCGAGGCGCTTGCCGAGTTGCGTGCGGCCAAGCGGATGAACGGCGCCACGGCCTACCTGCCGATCATGGCGGACTGTCATCGCGCTCTGGGGCGCCCCGAGGACGCACTGAAGTTGGCCAAGAGCCCTTCGGTGGCCAACTTCAGTTCCGAGGCCAAGGCAGAGATGACTCTCGTGGAGGCCGGTGCCCGCCGCGACATGGGACAGCTGGATGCCGCCCTACGCACGCTGGAGCTGGCGCCCCTCAACAACAAGAGCCGCAACTCGTGGGTCATCCGGCTGCGTTACGCCTACGCCGACACGTTGGTGGCCGCGGGCCGCGAGAAGGACGCTCTGGCGTGGTTCCACCGGACCCACGCGATCGACTCGGAGGAGATCACCGACGCGGCGGCTCGCGCCGACGACCTGGAACGTCGCATCGACCTGATCTGAGTTACCTGGCGAGCACGCGCACGATGGCGCTCTGGCCGGCGGGGAGAGTTCCCCATTGGAAGCCCTCGCGGAACCCCAGGCGCACCCGGTCGATGACGGCGATTGCTGCCTCGTCGCTGGTCACTTGGAGCACGATCGAGTCGCCGCTCGTGAACGCCTGCCCCTCGGGATTCACCAGCTCGGCGCAGAACGCGTCGGGATCGGTGGTGACGCCGACGGTTCCCGCTTTGCAGAGGAGTGGGGTCACGGAGACCTCGGTGTTGCTTGTGGTGTGCACCTTGACCCCGGAGAGGTCCAGGGTGCGCGCGAATTCGGCCCCGGCGCTGAAGACGCCGACGTAGACCGGCTGAGAGATTGGCGTGCTGGCGTTCACCGTCCGGTCCGAGACGGGCAGCTCGCCGGGGTGTGCCGTACGCACCAGCAGCAGGATCAGCGCGCCGGTGAGGACGACCACGCCGCCGAGCAACGCGACCCGCGGACGACGGATGAGCTCGAGATTCGTCCCGGTCGTCGACATGTCTGCAGCCTAGGCCGCAGCGGTGCGATGATCGCGGCATGACCGATGTGAAGCGCCCGGCGCTCGAGGGCACAGTCGCCGTCCGCGACAATCGGCGGTTGAGCTTCGCCGAGTACGGCACCCCCCGCGGGGAGGCGATCGTGTGGCTGCACGGCACCCCTGGCGCCCGTCGCCAGATTCCGTTCGAGGCACGTGCCTATGCCGAGGCTCACGGGTTGCGGATCGTCGGGATCGATCGGCCGGGTATCGGATCGTCGACGCCGCACCTCTACGACGACATCCTGGACTGGGCCGATGACCTGAGGATGTTGCTCGATGTGCTCGCCATCGACACGGTCCGAGTCATCGGGCTGTCTGGGGGAGGTCCCTACGCCTTGGCCGCCGGAGCGGCACTTGCGGACCGCGTCATCGGTGTTGGTGTGCTCGGTGGGGTAGCCCCGACGCGGGGACCGGACGCAGCCGGCGGCGGCATCATCCAACTGGCGGTCCGGCTTGCGCCGGCGCTCGCGGCGCTGCGGGTGCCGCTCGGCGTCGGTCTCACGGGGGCGATCCGGGTCGTGAAGCCGCTGGCCGGCCGGGGCCTCGACCTCTACGCCGCCGTCCAGCCGGCCGGCGACAAGAACCTCCTGGCACGCCCCGAGTTCAAGGCGATGTTCCTGGACGACCTCCTCAACGGGAGCCGCTTCCAGATGCTCGCGCCTTTGAACGACCTCGTGCTCTTCACGCGCGAGTGGGGGTTCTCGCCGGCGGACGTGACGGTTCCGGTCATCTGGTGGCACGGCGACGCCGACCACATCGTGCCGTTCGCCCACGGTCAGCACGTGGTAGATCGGCTGCCGGATGCTGAGCTCAGGGTGATCGACGGTGAGAGTCACCTGGGCGGTCTCGGCATCGCCGAAGAGGTGATCGTGAGTCTGATGAAGCTCGAAGGTGCCATGACCGCTGGTGCAATGGCGCCACATGCGTCACAATGAAGGCCTAACTACACACCTGTCACTCGACCGACCGGTCATCTCACCACGAGCCCGCTGGGGAAGGCGTAGCTCGCGCCGGAGATGAAGGAGATCGTCGTGACCACACGCACCAGCACCGTGGGCTCGTCCAGAACTACGACCCGTGGCGTCTTGTACGTCCATTCCGCGCCGTCCGCGCTGTGCCCGCACATCGAGTGGGCGGTCGGAGGCGTGCTTGGCGCGCCCATCAACCCGGTGTGGACGCCGCAGTCGGCGCAGGCCGGCGCCTACAGGTCTGAGCTTTCCTGGAGCGGGGAGGCCGGCTCAGCTGCGTCCGTTGCCTCGGCGCTGCGGGGCTGGAACCACTTGCGGTTCGAGATCACCGAGGAGCCGACCTCGGCCACGGAGGGCGCGCGCTACTCGTTCACGCCCGATCTCGGCGTCTTCCACGCAGTGATCGGCCTGCACGGCGACATCATGATTCCCGAGGACCGGCTGAAGGCCGCGGTCGTCAAGGCCGCCCTGGGGGAGACCACACTGGTCACCGAGATCGACAAGCTGCTGGGCAAGCCGTGGGACGACGAGCTCGAGACCTTCCGGCATGCTGGCGACGGCGCGCCAGTGCGCTGGCTGCACCAGGTGGTCTGATCGGTTACGCGCTCAGCGCCCGCTCCGGGGTTGCTTGAGCCGGAAAGTCGACGGCTTCACGTGACCGGTGATGTTCTCGCGGTCGCGCTGCCAGGTGACCTTCATCTTGATCTTGTGGAGTCCGTAGTCGGTCGAGCGCCGGCAGAGTTTGATCTTGAGGGAGCCACGGTCCGGGTCAGCTGCGGTGTCGATGAAGGTGTGGCCAAGAGCTCGACCGTTGGGGTTCACGATGTCGATCTCGGCTGCCCACTCGTCGGTCGGGGCAGTGATGACGTAGCGGTACTTGTAGAAGTGGCAGCCAGGCTTCAGCACGTGGTTCTTCGAACTCGTGCTGCCCCACGGCTGATACTTCGGTGCCGATTGCGCGGTGGGCGCCCCGGCCAGCAGTGCGGTCGCGAGCAGGCCGGCGGCAGCAGCCCCTGAGATCGTGCGGCGCAACATGGGTGATCCTTCGCAGTCGATGACCTAGTCAAGGTATCAACCGCGCCCAGCCCGTGTAGTTACGGTCACAGAGGGATGTTGCCGTGGCTCCCACGGCGCACGCCATCGCGCTGCACGGCCTCGTCGATGGCCCGAGCGATGGCGCCCCGGGTGCGATCGGGTTCGACGACCTCGTCGACCACGCCGATCTCGACGGCCTTGTCGACGCCGCCCGCGAGCCGCTCGTGCTCGGCAGCGAGCTCAGCCTCGACCTGGGGGCGGATGTCGGGAGCGACGTCGGCCAGCCGACGACGGTGCAAGATGCGGATGGCAGCCACGGCGCCCATCACGGCGACCTCGGCACCCGGCCAGGCGAACACCTTCGTGGCACCGAGTGAGCGGGAGTTCATCGCGATGTAAGCCCCGCCGTAGGTCTTGCGCGTCACCAGGGTGACCCGGGGAACGACGCACTCGCCGAAGGCGTGCAGCAGCTTGGCGCCACGGCGCACGACGCCGTCCCACTCCTGGCCGACGCCCGGCAGGTAGCCGGGTACGTCGACAACCACGATCAGCGGGATGCCGAAGGCGTCACACATGCGCACGAACCGGGAGGCCTTCTCGGCTGACGCGGAGTCGAGGCAACCGCCGAGTCGAAGTGGGTTGTTGGCGACCACGCCAACAGTGCGGCCGCCGAAGCGACCCAGGACGGTCGCGATGTTGGGCGCCCAGCGAGCGTGCAGCTCTTGCGAGGTTCCGTGGTCGAGGATCTCCTCGATCAGCGGATGCACGTCGTAGGCACGCTTCTTGGACGCCGGAAGCACGGCCTCGAGGTCGCGGTCGTCGACATCGTCAACCACGAGGCTGCCCTGCGAGCCGAGCAGCTCGGCCACGCGCCCGGCCCGCGACAGGGCTTCGGTTTCAGAGTCGGTGAGGATGTGCACCACGCCCGAGCGACGTCCGTGCGGCTCGGGGCCGCCGAGGCGCAACATGTCGACGGCTTCGCCGGTGACCGAGCGCACGACATCGGGTCCGGTGACGAAGATGCGTCCTTCAGGGCCGAGGATCACCACGTCGGTGAGGGCGGGGCCGTACGCGGCGCCGCCGGCGGCGGGGCCGAGGACGACGGAGATCTGCGGGATGACACCAGAAGCCTGGGTCATCACCTGGAAGATGCGCCCCACGGCGTGCAGCGACAACACGCCTTCGGCCAAGCGGGCGCCACCGGAGTGCCAGAGCCCGATGATCGGCGCGCGCTCGATCATCGCCCGGTGGTAGGCGTCGACGACGACGCGACAGCCGAGGTCGCCCATCGCGCCACCCATGACCGTGGCGTCGGAGCAGAAGGCAACCACGCGGGTGCCGCCGACGGTGCCCACGGCCGCGAGCATGCCGGAGTCGTCGTCGGGGGTGATCAGCTCGAGGCTGCCGTCATCGAGCAGCGCCGCGAGCCGGGTGACCGGGTTGCGCGGGTCGTCGGCGCGGGTGGGCTTCTCAGCCACGAGCCTGGTGGGGGCGGCCATCAGCGCGACCCGAAGATGACGGCGACGTTGGCGCCACCGAAGCCGAAGGAGTTGTTCAGGGCGGCGATGTCGCCCGGAGGCAGGTCTCGCGGCTTGGTAGCGATGTCGAGCTCCACCTTCGGATCCTGGTGATCGAGGTTGATGGTCGGCGGCGCCGTGCGGTGATGCAGGGCCAAGACCGTGAGTACCGCCTCGAGCGCCCCGGCGCCGCCGAGCAGGTGGCCCGTCATCGACTTGGTGCTCGTGACGACCACTTCGTTGACGTGCGAGCCCAACGTGGCATGCAGCATCAGGCCCTCGGCGATGTCGCCTTGCGGGGTCGAGGTGGCGTGGGCGTTGACGTGCTTGATCGTTGACGGGTCGATCTCCGACTCCAGCAGCGCGCGCTTGATGGCGCGCGACCCCCCGCGACCCTCGGGATCAGGCTGCGCGATGTCGTGAGAATCGGCGGTGATGCCGGCGCCCATGACCTCTGCGTAGATCCGCGCACCACGAGCTACGGCGTGCTCTTCGGACTCCAGCACGAGGATGCCGGACCCTTCGCCGAGCACGAACCCGTCGCGCGCGGTGTCCCAGGGCCGGCTGACCGTGGTGGGGTCGGCGTCGTTCTTCGACAGCGCCATCATGTTCGAGAAGGCCGCCATGTTGAGCGGGTGGATGGCCGCCTCGGTGCCGCCGGCCACGACGACGTCGGCCCGTCCCAGACGGATCTGGTCAACGGCCAGTGAGATCGCCTCGTTGCCCGACGCGCAGGCCGACACCGGGGTGTTGACTGCAGCTCGAGCACCGATGAACAGACTGACGTTGGCGGCTGCACTGTTCGCCATGAGCATCGGCACGGCCAGCGGAGAGACCCGGCGGGGACCCTTCTCGAGCATGGTGTCGTAGTTGCTCAGCAGCGTGGTGACGCCACCGATGCCGGTGGCCAACGCCACGCCGATCCGGTCGCCGTCCAGCTCGCCGCGTTCCTGCGGTGCATCGAGGCCGGAGTCGGACCACGCTTCCATCGCGGCGACCATGGCCAGCTGGGTGCAGCGATCCATCCGCCGCGCCTTGACCCGGTCGAGCACCTCAGCGGGGTCGACGAGGGCCGGAGCGGCGATCTTGACCGCGAGGTCCTCGACCCAGGGCTCCTCGAGACGACGGACGCCGGATCGGCCCGCCACCACGGCGTCCCAGGTGGAGGCGGCATCGCCACCCACGGGACTCGTGGTGCCGATGCCGGTGACGACGACGCGTGTGCGGCTCATCAGGTGCGTGGTCCTCAGGCCGAAGCGCGCTCGATGAACGCGACCGCGTCACCGACCGTCTTGAGGTTCTTGACCTCGTCGTCGGGGATCGAGACGCCGAACTTCTCCTCGGCGGCCACAACGACCTCGACCATCGACAGCGAGTCGACGTCCAGGTCATCGACGAACGACTTGTCGAGCTGGACGTCGTCGGGCTCGATGCCGGCGACCTCGTTGACGATCTCGGCGAGGTCGGCGCGAATCTCTTCGGTGGTAGCCATCAGGCCATTTCCTTTCGGTGGTGCAGCCTCTGATTGGGGAGGGCTGCTTGTTGGGTTGAGTGGTGTGGTGATTCAGGGAAGGACGACGACCTGGGCGGCGTACGCCAGGCCGGCGCCGAAGGCGATGAGGAGAGCGAGGTCGCCGGAGCGGGCGTCGCCGTCGTCGTACATCCGAGCGAGGGCCAGCGGAACTGATGCGGCCGAGGTGTTGCCCTGCTCGGCGATGTCGCGAGCGATGCGGACCTTCGTGGGCAGCTTGATCGCACGGGCCATGGCGTCGGTGATACGCATGTTGGCCTGGTGTGGCACGAAGCAGTCGAGGTCGTCGACGGTGATACCGGCCCGGTCGATGGCCTCGTGGGCGACCTTGGCCATCGCGAACGACGCCCAGCGGAAGACCTCGGCTCCCTGCATGCGGATGGGGGGAAAGGCCCCGGCCTCGTCATCGACCTCGTTCCAGTCGGCGATGATCAGGTCGAACTTCTCGCCGTCCGAGCCCCACACGACCGGGCCGATGGCCGGGGTGTCACTCGGTCCGACCACGGCTGCGCCGGCGCCGTCAGCGAAGATGAAGGCGGTGCCACGATCTTCGAGATCGAGGAAGTCGGTCAGCTTCTCGACCCCGATCACCAGCACGTGCCGTGCGCTGCCGCAGCGGACGAGGTCGTTGGCCAGTGCGATGCCGTGACAGAACCCGGCGCAGGCCGCCGCGACGTCGAAGGCGGCGGGCGTGGGGCAGCCGAGGGCGTTGGCCACGATCGGGGCGAGCGCTGGAGTTTGAAGGGCGTGGGTCACGGTCGCGACGATCACGGCGTCCACGTCGCCCGCAGTGAGACCAGCACGTTCGAGCGCTTGCTCGGCAGCCGCGACGCTCATCGAGGCGACCGTCTCATCGGGGCCGGCGAAGCGACGCTCGCGGATGCCGGATCGCTGCTGAATCCACTCATCGGTGCTGTCGATCGCATCGACGAGCTCGGAGTTGGGCACGACCCGGTGCGGCCGGTAGGCGCCGACGCCGAGGATGCGGCTGTGTGGGGAGGCCGGGAACTCGGCGCGTGGAACGAGCGTGGTCACTCGGCGCCCTCGGGGTGCAGCCGTAGGAGCGGCTGACCCGGCGTGACCGGATCGCCGTCCTCGACGAGCCACTCGACGATCTGACCGCCGTGGGTGGCCCGCACCGAGATGCGATCGCGCAGGCTGGTGACGCCACCGATCTCCATGCCGGCGCGCAGCAGGTCAGCCGCAGCGGCCTCTTCGGCGATCTGGAAGGTGCCCTTGGCAGGCGAGACCACCATCCGCCACGTCGGTGTCGTGGTCATCAGCGAGCCCTCGCCGTGCTTGTCGATGAATGCGTGGGCGTCGTCGAGCTGGTCGGGGGTCTTGAGCGCGAAGGTCTCCACGCCCTTGAGGTTGCGCTTGGCGATGCCGGTCAGCGTGCCGGCGGGCGGCATCTCCAGGATGCCGGTGACGCCGATGTCGGTCATGGTGTCCATGCAGAGGTCCCAGCGCACCGGGCTCGCGATCTGACCGACGATGCGCTTGAGCACCTCCACGCCGTCATGGATGACGTGACCGTCCTTGTTGGAGATAAGTGGGATGCGCGGGTCGTGCACGGAGACCGACTTGGCCAGCTGGGCGACGTGGCCGACGGCCGGGGCCATGTGCTCGGTGTGGAAGGCGCCAGCGACCGAGAGGGGCATCAGGCGTGCCTTGGTGGGCGGGGCAGCTGCCAAGGCGTCGAGCTGAGCACGGGTGCCGGCGGCGACGATCTGTCCCGGTCCGTTGTCGTTGGCGGCGGTCAGGCCGTGCCGCTCGAGCGTGGCGAGGACCTCGTCGCGGTCTCCGCCGAGGATGGCGGTCATGCCGGTGTCGGCGACCGCCGAGGCGTCGGCCATCGCGTTGCCGCGTTCACGGACGAGCACCATGGCCTGTTCGGCTGTGATGGCGCGCGCGCCGGTCGCCGCGGCGAGCTCACCCACGCTGTGCCCGGCGACCGCGCCGATCTTGCCGAAGGCGTCGGCGGGGTGGGGAAAGACTGCAAGCGAGGTGACGAGTGCGGTGGCCACCAGCAGGGGCTGAGCAATCCGGGTGTCGCGGATCGTGTCGGCGTCCGAGACGGTGCCGTGGTGAGCCAGGTCGAGGCCAGCGACCGTGGAAAGCCAGTGCAGGCGGGAGGCGAAGACATCGTCCTCCAACCACGGGGTCAGGAAGCCGGGGGTCTGGGCCCCTTGACCGGGCGCGACGATGACGAGCACGAGGTCAACTGTGCCCGGGTGAAGGGCTCGAGCACCGCTGCGACTCAGACGAAGTGCGGCCTCGGTTTTTGTGGGGTTCCTACAAATCGGCGGGGGTGCGGCCGGACTGGCGGCCGAGCACCAAAGCCACCTGCAGGGTGAACGCGTCTCGCGCCTGGTTCGGTGTCAGTCCGGTGAGGTCTGCCATCTGACGGAGCCGGTACCGGACGGTGTTCGGGTGCACGAAGAGCCGGCGCGCGGCCCCTTCGATCGATCCCCCCTGATCGAGGTAGGCAGCCAGCGTGGTCACCAGCTCCCCACGCTCCGCGAGCCTGAGATAGACGTCGTCGACCAGGTGGCGGCGCGCATGTCCGTCTCCGGCTAGCGCACGTTCTGGTAGCAGCTCGGCGCTGAGCACCGGTCGCGGCGCGTCGGGCCAGCCCGGGGCCGCGCGATAGGCCGCCAGGGCGGCGCGGGCCGAGACATGCGCATGCCCGAGGTCTTCGGCGACGGGGCCGACCACGAGCGGTCCGGGGCCGAACACGTCGACCAGGAGCGCGCCGGCCACTCGAGGCTCGGAGACGCCCCCCAGCAGAACGACAAGCCGGTCGCCCTGGGTGGCGCAGAGCGCGTCCATCGCCCCGGCGCGGGCCATGCGCCGCACCTCGTCGAAGAGTGCTGCCTCGTCGCGGCGCTCAGGAAGGTCGCCGAGCACCACGGCGACGTCGCCTCGGGCTCCCCAGCCCACGGCGCTCGCCCGCGACAGCATGGTCTCGTCGGTCTCGGCGCGGAGAACGGCGTCGACCACCAGCGCCTCGAGACGGGCGTCCCACGCACCCCGCAGCTCGGCAGCGCGGGCGTAGACCTCTGCGGTGGCGAACGCGAGCTCGCGGGCGTACCGGAGCACGGCGGCTCGCACGTCGTCGGCGTCGGCGGGCTCGAGCAGCCCATCGATGTCGTGCTCGACCACGTCGATCGAGAGGCGCACCAGGTCGACGGTCTGCTGCAAGGTGATGGTGCCGGCCAGTGCGCGGGGCGCGGCGCCGA
>JBAUWM010000310.1:0-6911 GCA_049583775.1 Nocardioides sp. | reverse complement strand
GAGCCACCCAGGACGACGACGTAGGGCCGCTCGGGCTCGACGGTGAGGCGACGCAGTACATCGATCTCGGCCGCTACCAGAGCACCCATGGCGTGGGGCAGTCGCTGCGCGACGTCGTAGACGCTGGCCTGCTTGCGGTGCACCACACCGAACCCGTCGGAAACGAAGGCGTCGGCCAGCGCTGCCAACTCGTCGGCGAACGCGCCCCGTTCGGTGTCGTCCTTGCTGGTCTCGCCCGGGTTGAACCGCACGTTCTCGAGCAGTGCGACCTGCCCGTCGGTGAGGCCAGCCACGACCGATTGGGCAGCCGGGCCGACCGTGTCGGTGGCGAACGCGACGTCGCTGCCCAACAGCTCACCGAGCCGCCCGGCCACAGGCGCCAGGGAGTAGCGCTCTTCGGGAGTGCCCTTCGGACGGCCGAGGTGAGCTGCCACGACAACCCGGGCTCCGGCGTCAGCCAGCGCCTTGATGGTCGGCACACTCGCTCGGATGCGCCCGTCATCGGTGATCCGCGTGCCGTCCAAGGGGACGTTCAGGTCCGATCGAACCAGGACTCGCCGGCCTGCGACGTCGCCCAGGGTGCCGTAGTCAGCCACAGGTCAGAGGGTTTCGCCCATGTAGGAGATCAGGTCTGCGAGGCGGTTCGAGTAGCCCCACTCGTTGTCGTACCAACCGACGACCTTCACCTGGTTGCCGATCACCTTCGTGAGCGGAGCGTCGAAGATGCAGGACGCCGGGTCGGTCACGATGTCGCTGGAGACGATGGGGTCGGTCGAGTAGCGGAGGAACCGGCCGTCGGCGGCCTTCTCGACGATGGAGTTGACCTCGTCGACGGAGGTCTCGCGGCCGGCCTCGAACGTGAGGTCGGTGGCTGAGCCAGTGGGCACGGGCACCCGCAGCGCGTAGCCGTCGAGCTTGCCCTTGAGCTCGGGCATGACCAGGCCGATCGCCTTGGCCGCGCCTGTCGAGGTCGGGACGACGTTGAGTGCGGCCGCGCGGGCACGCCGCAGGTCGCTGTGAATGTTGTCCTGCAGGTTCTGGTCAGCCGTGTAGGCGTGGATCGTCGTCATCAGACCCTTGACGATGCCGAGGTCGTCGTGGAGCGCCTTGGCCATGGGGGCGAGGCAGTTGGTGGTGCACGACGCGTTCGAGATCACGGTGTGCGCCGCGGCGTCGTAGTCGGTGTGGTTTACGCCCATCACGACGGTGATGTCCTCGTTGGAGGCGGGCGCGGAGATGATGACCTTCTTGGCGCCGCCGGCGTCGACGTGGGCGCGCGCCTTCGTGGCGTCGGTGAAGAAGCCGGTGGACTCCACCACGATGTCGACGCCGAGGTCGCCCCACTTCAGGGCAGCCGGGTCACGCTCGGCAAACGCCTTGATCTCCTTGTCGCCGACCAGGATCGCGTCACCGGTCGAACTCACGTCGGCGTCGAGACGGCCGAGGATCGTGTCGTACTTGAGCAAGTGCGCGAGCACCGCGTTGTCGGTGAGGTCGTTGACGCCGACGATCTCGATGTCGAGGCCGGACGCGCGCACCGCCCGGAAGAAGTTGCGGCCGATTCGACCGAATCCGTTGATGCCTACGCGAACCGTCACGGGGGTAGCTCCTGCTGCTCAGATGGGCTGTCGGGGAACGGCACGACCCTACCGGGGCCCCGATTGCTCCATTGAGGGGTCTCAGTCGTCGGCGAGCATCTCGGGTGTCAACGATGCCTCGGTGTCGGGGATGCCGAGGTCTTCAGCGCGTTTGTCGGCCATCGCCAGCAAGCGCCGGATGCGGCCTGCGATCGCGTCCTTCGTGAGCACCGGCTCGTGCAGCTGGCCGAGCTCTTCGAGGGAGGCCTGCTTGTGCTCGAGGCGCAGGGTGCCAGCCAGTCGCAGGTGGTCGGGCACCTCCTCGCCCAAGATCTCCATCGCCCGCTCCACCCGGGCTCCCGCGGCGACGGCTGCACGTGCCGAGCGGCGCAGGTTGGCGTCGTCGAAGTTCGCCAACCGGTTGGCGGTGGCGCGCACCTCCCGACGCATGCGGCGCTCTTCCCAGGCCATCAACGTCTCGTGCGCGCCGAGGCGGGTGAGCAGCTGCCCGATGGCATCGCCGTCGCGGATCACGACGCGGTCGATACCACGAACCTCACGGGCCTTGGCCTGGATGCCGAGGCGCCGAGCTACCCCCACGAGGGCCAGCGCGGCCTCGGGGCCGGGACAGGTGACCTCCAACGACGAAGAGCGGCCCGGCTCGGTGAGCGAGCCGTGGGCCAGGAAGGCACCCCTCCACGCGGCGACCGAGTCGCAACCGCCACCGGAGACCACAGCAGGCGGGAGACCGCGCACCGGGCGACCACGTTGGTCGAGCAAGCCGGTCTGGCGGGCCAGCGACTCGCCGTCCTTGACGATGCGCACGATGTAGCGGCTGCCCTTGCGCAGCCCGTTGCCCTGCACCATCACGACGTCGGACTTGTGGCCGTAGACCTCTTCGATGTCCTTGCGCAGTCGGCGGGCGGCGGCGCCGGTGTCGAGCTCGGCCTCCACCACGATCTTGCCGCTGACGATGTGCAGTCCCCCGGCGAACCGGAGCATGGTGGCGACCTCGGCCTTGCGGCAGCAGGTCTTGGTGATCTGGGTGTTGGCGAGCTCCGCCTTCACCTGCGCCGTCATCGCCATGGCCGCGATCCTGCCACGTTCGTCAACAACGTCGCCGAGCAACTCAACCGTCGTCGTGATCCATGATCGCGGCGTACGCGGCGGCTAGCTTGCTCGGGTCGTGCTGGGCGCTGCCGTCGCCGCGTGCGACGTCAGCAAGAACGAGCCGAGATCCGCTCGCGGCCACGGCTTGCCGCAGCTCGTCGACCTGCGCTTCGGTGATGCCGGCCGAGTCAGCGAGCACGCTGTGCACCCGCAGGTCAGGTGCGTGCTCGAAGAGCGCAGCCAGGTGGTCGGCCGGGCCGAACCCGCCGGTCTCGCCGGCTTGCTCTTCGAGGTTGAGGACGACGACCAGCCGCGCGTCGGTGTTCACGATGGCTGAGCGCAGAGCCGGCACGCGGAGGTGCGGGATGACCGACGAGAACCACGAGCCGGGGCCGATGAAGGCCCAATCGGCCGCGGCGATCTGGGTGAGGGCATCCTCGCTGACCGGAGGGTCGGGCGGATCGAGGTCGATCGAGGTGATCACGCCCTCGGTGGTGGCCACCTCAACCTGTCCCCGCACGAGGGTCAGCTCGTCGGGGTCGTCAGCGAGGCCGCGCACGTGCGCCTGGATCTCCATCGGGGTCAAGGCCATCGGCAGCACTCGGCCCTTGGCGCCCAACAGCTTGCCTACCCAGTCGAGGGCGTCCACGTGGTCACCGAGGAGCTCCCAGAGGCCCACGATCAGCAGGTTGCCGACCACGTGACCGCGCATCTCGCCGTTGCCTTCGAATCGGTGCTGGAGCACGCGGGCCCAGGTGTCACCCCAGTCGTCGGATCCGCACAGCGCCGCCAACGCCATGCGCAGGTCGCCCGGCGGCAGCACGTTGAACTCGCCTCGAAGTCGACCAGAGGAGCCGCCGTCGTCGGCCACCGTCACGATGGCGGTCAGGTCGTCGACGGTGAGGTCATCGACCAACAGTCGCAGCGCCGACAGGGAGGCGTGCAGACCATGGCCGCCACCGAAGGCCACCACAGCCTGGGCGCGGTTCGACGAAACGCTCATTCGCGACCCAGGTCGCGGTGGGTTGGCTTGGCGTCGAGGCCAGAGACCACCAGGCGGCGAGCAATCTCCTCGGTCATCGCGACGCTGCGGTGCTTGCCGCCTGTGCAGCCGATCGCCACACGCATGAAGCGTTTGCCTTCGCGCAGGTATCCCTCGGCCACGCCCACCAGGACGGGCACGTAGGCGTCGAGGAACTCCTCGGCGCCCGGCCTTGATCGGACGTACTCCGACACGTCGGCGTCGCGACCTGTGTGCGATCGCAGGTCAGGAATCCAGAACGGATTGGGCAGAAAGCGCATGTCGGCGACGAAGTCGGCATCGACGGGGATGCCGTACTTGAAGCCGAAGCTCACGACTGTCACCTTCAGCCGGGTGGTCTCAGGAGTGCCGAAGGCGGCGGTGACCCGCTCGGTGAGCTGGTGCACGTTGAGTGACGAGGTGTCGATGACCAGGTCGGCCTCGCTGCGCAGGTCGGCCAACACGCGGCGTTCGCGTTGGAGCCCGTCGAGCAGACGTCCGGAAGCCTGCAGCGGGTGCGGTCGGCGCGCCGCCTCCTGACGGCGCACCAACACCTCGTCGGCAGCGTCGAGAAAGACCAGCGTGGTGCGCCGACCTGCGAATCCCTGCGCCAGCTGGGTGTGCAGCGCGGCGAAGAAGGCACCGGAGCGGACGTCGATGACCACCGCGATCGGCTGGCGGGCACCCTGCCCCTGGTCGACGAGGCGAACCACGTCGGGCAGCAGGCTGGGGGGCAGGTTGTCGACCACGTAGAACCCGAGGTCTTCGAGCTCCTTGGCCGCGGTGCTGCGGCCGGCCCCCGTCATCCCGGTGACGACCACCAGCTCACCGCGGCTGGTCGCATCGCTCACGACTCCGTCACCTCTCCGGTCGCGGTGTTCACGGAGACAGTCTTGCTGGTCTGACCGGCCTGGGCGACCGCCTCCTTGATGGCGGTCGCGGTGCGCGGACCGATGCCCGGCACCAGCGCGATCGAATCGACCTCCGCCTCACGCAACTTCTTCAGCGACCCGAAGTGTTTGAGCAACGTCTTGCGCCGAACTTCGCCGAGGCCCGGCACGTCGTCGAGCAAGCTCTCGACCATCGACTTCGATCGCCGCGAACGGTGGTGGTTGATCGCGAAACGGTGAGCCTCGTCGCGGACTCGCTGCAACAGGTACAGGCCTTCGGACGACCGAGCCAGGATGACGGGATCTTCCTGCGCAGGAAGCCACACCTCCTCGAGACGCTTGGCCAGCCCACAGACCGGGATGTCGTCGATGCCGAGCTCATCGAGCGCCTGCTGGGCGGCGGCTACCTGAGGCGGACCGCCGTCGACCACCACCAGCCCGGGGGCGTAGGCGAACTTGCGCGGTCGACCCGTCTCGGGGTCGACCAGCATCGGGCCGTTCTCGGTCTGTCGCTCCTCCGAGCGGGCTTGCTCGTCGAGCAGACGCCGGAAGCGACGGGTGATCACCTCGTGCATCGACGCGACGTCGTTCTGTCCCTCGACGCCCCTGATGACGAAACGGCGGTACTCGCTCTTGCGCGCCAGCCCGTCCTCGAAGACCACCATCGAGGCGACCACCTCGGTGCCCTGCAGGTTGGAGACGTCGTAGCACTCGATGCGCAGGGGCGCCTCGTCGAGCTGCAGTGCCTCGCGGATCTCGTCGAGCGCCCGGTTGCGAGTGGTCAGGTCGCTCGCACGCTTGGTCTTGTGCAAGGCCAGCGCTTGCGCCGCGTTGGCGGCGACCGTTTCTTGAAGGGTCTTCTTGTCGCCGCGCTGGGGCACCCGGATCTGCACTCTGCTGCCCCGCAGCTCGCTGAGCAGCTCTTCGTAGATGTCGGCGTCGGTGGGCAGCTCGGGCACCAGTACTTCACGCGGGATGCTCTCCGGGTCGCCGGCATAGAGCTGCAGCAAGAAATCGTCGACGAGGTCGGCCGAACCGCCGTCAATCACCCGGTCGGCCACCCAGCCACGCTGGCCGCGCACTCGGCCGCCGCGCACGTAGAACACCTGGACAGCGACCTCGAGCGGGTCTTCGGCCAAGGCGATGACGTCGGCATCAGCGCCGTCGCCGAGCACCACGGCTTGCTTCTCCAAAGCCCGGTTCAAGGCACCTAGATCGTCTCGCAGCCGCGCCGCCTTCTCGAAGTCGAGTGCATCAGAGGCGGCGTACATCTCCCGCTCGATGCGCTTGACGAAGGGCCGCGTCTGCCCGGCCATGAAGTCGCAGAAGTCGTCGACGATCTCCCGGTGCTCGGCCGCGCTGACCTCGCCCACACACGGCGCCGAGCACTTGCCGATGTAGCCGAGCAGGCACGGTCGTCCGATCTGCGCCGACCGCTTGAAGACGCCGTTGCTGCACGAACGCATCGGAAAGACCCGGAGCAAGATGTCGACGGTCTCGCGGATGGCCCAGGCGTGGCTGTAGGGACCGAAGTAGCGGGTGCCTTTGCGCTTTGCTCCGCGGCCCACCATCACCCGCGGAAACTCGTCACCGATCGTGACCGCGAGCCAGGGATAGGACTTGTCGTCGCGGTACTTGACGTTGAACCGCGGGTCGAACTCCTTGATCCATGAATACTCGAGCTGGAGCGCCTCGACCTCGGTCTTGACCACGGTCCACTCCACGCTGGCTGCGGTGGTGACCATGGTGGCGGTGCGTTGGTGCAGGTTGGCAACGTCTTGGAAGTAGGACGACAGACGGGCGCGCAGGCTCTTGGCCTTGCCGACGTAGATGACCCGACCCTTGGCGTCGCGGAACCGGTAGACACCCGGCTCGGTGGGGATGGATCCCGGTTCGGGGCGGTAGGACAGCGGACCGCGCGCGGCTCGAGAAGTCGGGGGCGGTGTCACGCACCCACCCTACGAGCGTCGACCGACAGACGATCGACGCCGACCGGGTCAGGCAGCGAGGATCTGGTCGCCCTCGACAGTGATGGCGACTCGGGGCAGGGCCTCACTGGCGGGGCCTCGGGTGGCGGAGCCGTCAGCGATGGAGAACCGGCTGCCGTGCAGGTCGCACTCCATGCCGTCGTCCCCGACGCGAGAGATGGCTGTGCCTTGATGGGTGCAGGTCGCCCCGAAGGCCTGGAAGTCACCTTCGGTGGGTTGGGTGATCACGATGTTCTGGTCGCCGAGCACCAGTCCCCCGCCGACCGGTACCTCGTCGGTCGTGGCCAGGGCGCTGCCGGCCTCCGGTGCCGCCGCGCCGCCGCAC
>JBAUWM010000309.1:0-2772 GCA_049583775.1 Nocardioides sp. | reverse complement strand
GAGCCACCGACGAGCCACCGACGAGCCACCGACGAGACGGCGGCAAGCAGGTAGCGGCGCAAATGCCCCGACACTTTCAAGGGGGCTGCTCCGCGGATCGACCTGCCGAAGCCCCCCGAAGCAGCGGCAGTCCAACTGCAAGACGCGCTCGCGACGTGGGCCGGGACTCCTGCGATATCAGGCGACTGAAGGGCAAACGCACGAAGAGCCCCGACCGCCGAGGCGGTCGAGGCTCTTCGAAGTTACGTCAGGAGACGCGGACGTTCTCGGCCTGCGGGCCCTTGGGGCCGGCGGCCAGGTCGAACTCGACCTTCTGGTTCTCGTCGAGCGACTTGTAACCGCTGGACTGGATCGCGGAGAAGTGGACGAACACGTCCTCGCCGCCACCGTCCTGGGCGATGAAGCCGAAGCCCTTGTCAGCGTTGAACCACTTCACGGTGCCTGTTGCCATGATCGTTTCCCTTGTTCGTGCCGGGGGCACTGTGCCCCCGTGCTGCTGAAGACATCCACCTGTGCTGATGTCCAGCGAACCGAAGACCAGGAGTACGAGATACAAGCCGCAGCATGGTGCGCGGCCAGGCTGGCTTGCGGCCAACCCTTCAACAAACACTGACCCTAGTGCATCTGGCACCTGCGCCGCGTTTCGGCGCGCGTCAGTGCGCCTCCGACTCAGAACTCGTAGTCGAATTCCTTGATGTCCTTGGCGAACACCTTGGCCACGTGAGCCCGCGTCGCGGCGTCGTAGTAGTCGCGGTAGCCAGTGCGCTTCGAGGCGTTGTCGTGGCTGAGGCCCTCGGTACCTAGGCCGAAGTGCTCCAGCGCATACCGGGAATCGTTGTCGAGATTCTCGGTTCGCCCGATGAAGTCGGCGCGTCGGTCACCTGCCACCAGGTAGTCGATCTGGGGCTTGCGCAGCCGGGGAAAGTCTTGCGTGCCCTGGAGCACGAACTGGGAGAAGTCGACGTACTCCATCGACCCGCGCCAGAAGTGGTTCCAGCGGTCCTCGGTATCGAGGCCCTTGCGGTCGCTCCACTCGCGCCAGTTCTCGATCATCGACCACCACGACACCATCCGGTCCCAGGGGTTCCGTACGAAGCCAAAGGTCCAGTAGTCGGAAAGGTCGGGCTCCTTGCGCAGGATCCGACGCAAGGGCGCGTGCCGCTTCTCGTTGGAGCGAACGTCGGTGAGCTGCGACTTCAGCAGGTTGGTCAGGGTGACCCCGCCGGTCTTCTGCACGTGCACGAACAGCAGCTTGTGCTCGTCGGAGATGATCACCGGCCGAGCCTATCCAAGGGTGTAGGACGTGCTGCGCGCGGCGCGCGTCCACAACACACCGCCGTCTGCGACCGGTCCCTGCAGCGTGAGTTCGCGCTTGAGCACCTTGTTGGTCGCCGTGCGCGGCAACGTCGCCGCGAGGCGAACGAAGGTGGGCCACGCTTTGGGGGACAGATCGGGCTGGGCCGCAAGAAACTGCTCGAACGCAGCCGGATCGATCGAGGTTGTCGTGACCAGCGCGGCCATCACCTGGTCGCCCGAGCTCGGGTCGGGCACGGCATACACCGCCGCTTCGGAGATCGCCGGATGCCGTAGGAGCACTCGCTCGATGGGCGCGGCAGCAAGATTCTCGCCGTCGACCCGCAGCCAGTCGGCCGTGCGTCCGGCGAAGTAGACGAAGCCGTCGGCGTCGCGATACGCAAGGTCGCCCGACCAGTACATGCCTCCGCGCATCCGCTCCGACTCTGCGTCGGCATCCTTGTAATAGCCGGCGAAGGCGCCAGCGCCCAGGGTGTTGACCAGCTCGCCGGTGGCTTCCTCGGCATTCAGCAGCTGCCCGTCGGTGTCGAAGATTGCGTCGGGCGTGGGGTCCATCGTCTCCGGATCGAGCACGGCTACCCCCTCGACCGGCCGGCCCAGGCTGCCGGCAGGCATCTCCGGCACTCGCTGCACGATCACGGCGTTCTCGGTGGAGGAGTACGAGTCGATCACCACGCAACCGAAACGCTCGCCGAAGGCAGCGATGTCGCGCTCGTTCGCCTCGTTGCCAAACATGAGCCGCAGCGGGTTGTCGGCATCGTCATCCCGCGCGGGAGTCGCCATCACGTAAGCCAGCGGCTTGCCCACGTAGTTGGCGTAGGTGGCGCCATAGCGACGCACGTCAGGCAAGAACCCGGACGCCGAGAACCGCGGCGCCAGGGCGATCGTCGCGCCCACGGCCAACGCCGGGCCCCAGCCAGCCATGATCGCGTTGGAGTGGAACATCGGCATCGACAGGTAGGCCACGTCGTCCGGGCCCAGCCCGAACCGTGCCGAGAGGAACTGCCCCGGGAAGGCCACCTTCGTGTGCGTGACGTTGACCGCCTTCGGCTCGCCGGACGTGCCTGACGTGAAGATCAGCATCAGCAGCGAGTCAGCCGAGACCTCGACGTCGGGAACGCCGACGCCGTGGTGCTCAGACAGCTGCGCACGCCACTCGTCGGAGTCGACCAGCAGTACCGGCACGTCGAGTGCGGGAAGAAGATGGACGTGCTCGGCATCGGTGACGACCACCTGCACGTCGGCCCGAGCGACGTCGGCCCCCAGAGCCTCGCCGCGACGTGTCGAGTTCAGCCCGACCACGACCTGCCCCGCCAGCGCAGCTCCACCCAGCACGAAGGCGAACTCGGGCACGTTGTCGAGCAGCACCCCGACATGCGGGGGCTTGCTCGAATCCAGGAAGGGCGTCAGGACAGCCGCGCGCACGCACGATGCAGCGACAACCTCGTTCCACGTCCA
>JBAUWM010000308.1:0-3406 GCA_049583775.1 Nocardioides sp. | reverse complement strand
CTGCTCGGCCAGCGGTCCCCCGAAGGCGCGGCGCTGTTGCGAGCGCGTGACCATCATCGCCAAGGCCCGCTCGCCGGCGCCGAGGGCGCGCATGACGTGGTGGATCCGGCCTGGTCCGAGGCGCGCTTGGGCGGCCGCGAACCCACCACCTTCTTCGCCGAGGATGTTTCTCACCGGCACCCGCACGTCGGTGAACTGCACCTCGCAGTGGCCGTGCTGGTCTTGGCGACCGAAGACCGGCAGCGACCGCTGGATCTCGACGCCCGGGGTGTCGACGGGCACGATCAGCATCGACTGTTGGCGGTGCGTGGCAGCCTCGGGATCGGTCTTGCCCATCACGATCAGCACCCGGCAACGGGGGTCGGCGGCACCCGAGATCCACCACTTGCGTCCGTTGACGACGTACTCGTCGCCGTCCCGCTCGATGCGGGTCTCGATGTTGGTGGCGTCGCTGCTGGCCACGGCAGGCTCGGTCATTGCGAACGCCGAACGGATCTCACCCCTGAGCAGCGGCTCGAGCCACTGCTTCTGCTGCTCGTCGGTGCCGATCAGGTGCAACAGCTCCATGTTGCCGGTGTCGGGGGCCTGGCAGTTGATCGCTTCGGGCGCGAGTTCGTTGCTCCACCCCGAGAGCTCGGCGATGGGTGCGTACTCCAGCTGGGTGAGCCCGCTCTCGGAGGGCAGGAAGAGGTTCCACAGCCCGCGCTCGCGTGCCTTCACCTTGAGTTCCTCGATCACCGGCGGCACGGCGTGGTCGCCCTCACCGGCGTCTGCGCGGAACTGCTCATAGGACGCCTCGGCAGGGAAGACCTCCTCGCGCATGAACGCGAGCATCGCCTCGTGGTGCTTCTTGGCCTGATCACTGGGGGCGGCGTAGGCCGGGTACATGCGGTCCTCCTGCGAGCGACTCTGGATGGAGATGGGGTGGGCCTCGCCACTATGTCAGGCCCGATTGGCCGATTCAGTAGACGTCCGAACGGTGCCCGACGGCCATTCCCTGCCGGTAGGTTGCCAGGCATGCCTTCGCGCGATGCCGGCGACGCCGAGGACCCAGCAGCTGAGCTGCTGGACCGGTGGCAGGCACATCTGGAGAGCAGCGACAAAGGCGCGGCCAACGAGCAGCGACCGCGCCACTCGGCCCCCCGCCCGCGGCCGGCCCTCGGGCCGTACCACCCGCGCGAGCGTTCGACCGACGCCGTGTCTGCCTCGCGCGAGGTGCGTGAGGCGTTCGGTCTGCCGACCGACGACGCGCCCGTCGCCGGGCCACCAGACGATGAGATGGGCGATGGCGCGCCCGACGTCCTCGCGGTGGTCGAAGACCCGACCGCCCTGACGACGTCGCTCGTCGAGCCTCGTCGCACTCGCGTGACTGCGCCAGAAGAAGGCGTCTCAGCCGACGTGGTGTTCGCCCCTCGCCTCGGCACCCGGCGCGTGCTCGGTCTGCTCCTGCTGGCATCTCTGGCCGCCACGGTCGGCGCCGGCTACATCGCCTACGACGAGCCACGAACCTTCTCGGTCGGCATCGCCTGCACCCTGCTGTTCGTGACGCTGGTGCTCTACGCCGTGCGCGCCGGGTCATCGCCGACGCACCTGGCGATCCGCGGGGGCCAGCTCGAGGTGGTGCGCGGCAGCAAGCGCGAGATCTTCGACCTCACCAGTCGCTACACGCGCGTCCAGGTGGTGGGGCGTCCCGGCCGTCGCGGGTGGAAGGTGCTGCTCGGCCGATTCGGTCGCGACCCGCTGGTGATCGACGGGTCCGTGGTCGAACCGAAGGCGTTCACCGCCGCGCTCGAGCGGCTTCGCCCTCCGCCCGACCAGTGACGTCGATCCAGTAACGGCGCTCGCCGTGACGGACGTCGTCCACCACTCCGCCGCCGCGCTCGATCACGTGAGCCGATGCCACGTTGTCGTCCTTGCACGTCACCAGCGCGCGCTCGACGCCCAAGGTGGCGACGTGGTCGAGCGCGTGCTCGAGCGCGCGTGAGGCATGGCCCTCGCGCCGACGAGACGGCCTGATCGAGAAGCCGATATGGCCACCTCTCTCGAGCAGGAACTCGTTGAGTCGATGCCGGACAGCGATGAAGCCCACGAGGTCCTCACCGTCGGCGATCCAGAAATAATCGGTCGGCACTCGGTCTGAAGGCCGCGGGGCGGCCGGGTCACCGCATGCGAGCAGCGCCGCCACCAGGTGCTGGAGCGCCACTGGCGAGGTCGACCCGCGATGTTCCTCGTCGACCTCCCAGCTGCCGGAACCGTGCAGCTGCTGGGCGCCGAACTCCAGCACCATCGCGGCCCACTGGTCGTGCCGATCCGCGTCGGGTAGCACCAAGTGCGTCATGGGTCGATGTCACCGCACTGCGAGGCTCGAGGCAATCGATTTCGACGTCGGCCCACTAGTAGAACGTGTTCTAGGATCGCTGCGTGGACATCAATGGCGCCTTCGTGCGCGACGACGCCAGCCCAGAGGAAGTCGCGCGCCAGGCTGCGCTCTACGCACCTCTGACCGACGCCGTTCGCGGCCTTGCCGACGCCACCATCCGCACCCTGGTTGACGACGAGGAGATCCGCGCCGTGCAAGCCGAGGTCGAGGCGCTGACCGCCCGGCTGCGACGGGATCAGATCCCCGGTTCGTACGGCGTCAAGTACGCCCGCGACGGTCACGGCCGGTCGTGGGGCAACGCAGTGGTGGGGCTGCGCAACCCGATCGCTCCTCCGCTACGCGTGCAGAAGGACGCTGCCAAGCAGGACGGCAACGTGTGGTGCGACTTCCACCTCGGCGCGGCCTACGAAGGTCCGCCGACGATGGTTCACGGCGGGGTGCTGGCGCTGATCCTCGACCAGATGCTCGGCGAATCGGCCGGCGCCGGTGGCAAGCCCGGCATGACCGGCACCTTCACGCTGCGCTACCACCAGCCCACACCGTTGGGCGACCTCCGGGCCGAGGGCTGGATCGACCGGGTCGAAGGCATCAAGACCTGGGCCAAGGGCCACGTGATCGGCCCGAACGGCGTCACGGTCGAGGCCGAAGGCGTGTTCATCCTCCCCCGCTGGGCGCGCGAGAAGATCGCGGCTGGCAAGCCCGAGGACACCCCCAGGTACTTCGAGTAGCGAGCTTGCTCGCTACAGAGGTGGTCGAGCAAGCGGCGCGACTGAGCTTGCGACGTCGCGACCCGCGTGCCGAGACCTCGCCGACTTGCGGTTAGGCCTTGACCCCGCGGGCGCCGGCGTCGGTGAGCCGAGCCTCTTCGAGCGCAACAGCCTCGAGCTGCTCGCGGCGCTCGCGCTCGGCGTCCGGGTCGTACTCGCCAGGAGGCGAGACCAGATCGGTGGCGCCTCGACTGAGCCGCTGCAGCGCCGTGCGGGCGAAGATCTGCTGCTCGGTGGCGGTGCGCTCCGACCGACCACG
>JBAUWM010000307.1:0-2221 GCA_049583775.1 Nocardioides sp. | reverse complement strand
GTCTTCGCCGACGCAGTGGCACCGGCCATGGCCCGCTACCGCGACACTCTGCGCGACGAAGTGCTCCAGCACGGGCGCTCGGACGAAACCGTCGGGCTGGCCGCTCTCCCCGACGGGGACGCCGCCTACGCCGCCATGCTGCGCTACTCGACGACCACCACGAAGAGCGCGCAAGAGATCCACGACATCGGGCTCGCACAGGTGGCCCAGCTCGCCGACGAGTACCGCGCCCTCGGACCAGAGGTCGTCGGCACCAGCGACCTCGCCGGGATCTTCGAGGCGATGCGCACCGACCCGGCCCTGCACTTCACCGAGGGGCAGCAGCTCGTCACGGCGTCCGAGGTGGCGATGGCGCGCGCGTGGGACGCCATGCCCGACTGGTTTGCCACACTGCCCCAGGCTCCGTGCGAGGTGAAGGCCACCAAGACCGGCGCCAAGGCGTTCTACTTCCCACCCGCAGCCGATGGAACCCGCGGCGGCACCTTCTTCATCAACGTCGACGACCCGGCCTCGTGGGGCACGTTCGAGCTGGAGTCGATGGCCTTTCACGAGGGGATTCCCGGCCACCACCTGCAGCTCACCATCGCCGCAGAGCTGACCGGCGTCCCGGAGTTTCGCAAGCACCTGCACAACAACGCCTACGCCGAGGGCTGGGGCCTGTACACCGAGCGGCTGGCCGACGAGATGGGGCTGTACAGCACGGCCGTCGACCGGATGGGCATGTTCGCTGCCGACTCGATGCGGGCCTGCCGCCTCGTGGTCGACACCGGGCTGCACGCCTTGGGCTGGAGCCGCGAGCAAGCAGTGCAGTACATGGTGGACAACTCGCCGCTGACTGCGTCGATGGTGCGGCCAGAGATCGATCGCTACATCTGCTCGCCTGGCCAGGCCACGGGCTACATGATCGGCCGCCTCGAGATCCAGCGGATCCGCGCCGAGGCCGAGGCGCGTCAGGGCGAGCGTTTCGACATCAAGGCCTTCCACTCGGCCGTGCTCGAGTCGGGCTCGCTGCCGCTTGGAGTGCTGGATGACCTGGTGACCAGTCGGCTCGTGTAGTCCGACTGGTGTAAGAATGAGCTCGTGCTGACGACGCGACTCTCTTCGTGGTGGCCCGCCTGATCCGGCGGACCACTCTCTGACGCACATCCAGAAACGGCCGCCCATGGGCGGCCGTTCTGCATTTCGCACTCGTCGTCGACCCGTGGGCTCTTACCCAGGAGCACCCATGACCAGCACCACGATCCACCCGGCCCGACGACTCTCCCTGCTGAAGCCGACCGGCCACCTCACGATCGGCAACTACCTCGGGGCACTGCGCCCGATGGCTTCTGCTCAGCACGAGGCCGACTGCTTCTACGGTCTCGCCGACCTGCACGCATTGACCGTCACGCACGACCCGGTCGCCCTGCGCACACTGGTGCGCGAGCAGGCCATCAGCCTCCTCGCGGTCGGCCTCGACGAGAGCACGCTCTTCGTGCAGAGTCACGTGCCCGCGCACAGCCAACTGTCCTACCTGCTCGAATGCGTTGCGACGACCGGCGAGCTGAGCCGGATGATCCAGTTCAAGGACAAAGGCCGCGGGGTTGCGTCGACGCGCACCTCGCTGTTCACCTACCCGGCTCTGATGGCGGCCGACATCTTGCTCTACCGCCCGCAGCAGGTACCGGTCGGCGACGATCAGCGTCAGCACGTAGAGCTCACCCGCGACCTTGCGATCAGGTTCAACAGCACCTACGGGCCGGTGTTCACGGTGCCCGAGATCACGACGCCAGTGATCGGTGCGCGCGTCATGGACCTGTCCGACCCGACGTCCAAGATGGGCAAGACCGGCTCGAGCGACGCGGGTGCGCTGCGGATGCTCGACAGCCCTGATGTCATCCGGCGCAAGGTGGCGCGCGCCGTCACCGACGCCGAGACCGGACCTGATGCAGTGCGGCGCGACCGTGACCTCAAGCCTGGGGTGACCAACCTGCTCGACATCTTGGAGGCGTGCGGCGGATCGGCCGATCGGATCAGCACCTACGGCGCCCTGAAGGCCGCCGTCACCGAGGCTGTCGTGGCCGAGCTCGACCCGGTCCGCAAGCGCTACGTCGAGCTCGCCAACGATCCGGCGTACGTCACCGAGGTCTACGCCCGCGGAGCCGCCCGGGCCCGCGCAGTCACCGCGCCAGTGCTGGCGGCGGCCTACGCGGCTATCGGGCTGTCATGAAGTCGGCGACGA
>JBAUWM010000306.1:0-7075 GCA_049583775.1 Nocardioides sp. | reverse complement strand
AATGGCTGGGCGGATCGCATGAGACGACGTTCGGTCACGTCGAGCAGGTACGTGCCGGTGACGGTTCGGACTGCAAACCGGCCGTCACCGTCGTCGTGAACTTTGCGCGGATTTTCCTGGGCGTCTTCGGCCGTTTCGGTCGGGCTGCTGCCGCGGCTTGGCTGGCGGTCACCGATATTGGCGATCGACATCTCAGACTGGACGCGTGCGATGGGGTGATAAGGGCTCCCTAGCCTTAAATCTCCGTCATCGACGGAATCTGGGCTTGGTCCGACTACTGACATCGATAGATGAGCGGCACTCACCCGCACGGCCGCGTCGACTACGTGACCCATGCACCACAGGCGAGTTCCGATTCCGACGCTCGAGGACCAGTAGGTGCCGCGATTCGCGGCTCGAGCCGGGCGATACGATGAGCAATGGCCGAGGTTGTTCCTAGGTTTACTCCCAGCGTTTTTCCTAGAGTTCTTTCCATGCCCCGGGCCCCTAGCTCAATTGGCAGAGCAGGAGACTTTTAATCTCTTGGTTGTGGGTTCGAGTCCCACGGGGCCTACCAAAGAATTGTTTGCCTTCGCATGTCCCTGCTCGGCGTACTGCGTCGCTAGGCGCGGAGTTCGGGGCCCGCCCGACGACCCGTAAGGGCGACAAGCTGTCCTGGATCCGGTTCGGCTCAGCGCGCTCCTCGGTCCCGAACCGACTCATCCGACAGATGGTCACCGTCCACCCAGGTTGCCGACGCCGCAGCCGGCCCGCCGCCGACTGCGGCCAGCGCACGGTCCGTGGTCAGAGAATGCGTTAATATAAAACAACAGTTAACCCGTTAATTGATGTTCTATGTTATGCCAAGGAGGTTCAGGATGGCCAAGAGGACCCGCACAACACTGCCTGCCACCCAAGATGCTCTTGCAGTCCTTGGCACCCAAATCGCGGTCGCCCGCCGCGAGCTCGGCTGGACCGCCTCCGAGCTCGCCCAACGCGTCGGCGTCAGCGCGCCCCTGATCAGCCGCATCGAGAACGGACACCCGACGACCCAGGTAGGGACCGTGTTCGACGCAGCCGTCCTCTGCGGCGTTCCCCTCTTCGCGCCAGACACCGCCACTCTCAGCCGCCTCGCAGCCAACGCCCGCACCCAGCTCGCCCTCATCCCCAGCCGAGTCCGCCGCGAACGAGTCGAACTGACCGATGACTTCTAGACCGCCAGATGGGTTTGGCTCGATCCCGTCGACAGCATCGCTTCGAGCAACACCAACTCCCTCAGCCACAACACCCGCGCCTACGCGCTGACCAACCGCGGCCTTGCGCTGCGCGACGTGATCGTTGCAGTCGCACGCTGGGGCGCCGTCGAGAACCCGTTCGGTCACGCTCCGAGAGCATGCTCGGCGTCAGGGGAAGGCCTGTTCTGAAGTGATCAGGCTTGCGCGGGCGTCGTGAACCGTTCCCAGACGCGGTGCGCCCCCATGAGCGCCCTCAGCTCCTCGAGCAGGGCAGTCCCGTCGTCGGCCGTCACGACACCAGGGGCACCCGTGTCGTCGAACCCGCAGGCAGCGAGCGCCCTCACGCCCTCGCCCCAGGCGCCGAGGGCCTTGCCGTGCCGCCAGCACTCCTCGATCAGCAACGCGACCCGAGGGTCGAGATCCGCAGCCGCGTCGCCGGCTTTCGTGTCGCGGACCGTGAGCGCGTCGGGGGCAGGTGCCGGGCACCCGGCCAGCACGAGGGCGTCGTACTCGACCGACCGGGTCGCGGCCAGCACCCGCTGGACCGTCGTGCCGTCGGACAGGACGCCACCGCGCGCGGCCACCACGAGCGGCACCATGCCCGCCTCGCTCACGTCGTTGACCAGGTCTGCGACATTGCTCAGGTCACCATCGGGGTCGACGACGATGCCGACCGTGCGGCCATCGGTCGGCCATGTCGCGCCCACCTGCGACAACACCGGGCTCACCGGCGGCTCGGCGATCTGCATGCTTGCCGGTGGGGCCTCCAGGCCCAGTCCTTCGGCGACGGCCGAGCTGAGCCGTGGGTCAATGTTGGCCAGTGCCTGCAGCTGCCGCTCCTTGATTGCCTGCTCGTAACATTTGGCGAGCTCGAAGGTGTAGGCCGACACGATGTGCTGTTGCTCGACCGGGCTCATCGAGAGCCAGAAGAGGCGGGCCTGGCTGTAGTGGTCGTCAAAGGATCGCGACTGCGCGCGCACCTTCGCGGCCTCCGCGACCTTGACCGGCACATCGATAAAGGCTTGCTGCTTGTCGCCAGCCAGGAACGGGCATCCGCCGTCGAGAGAGTTGGGGCGGTAGGGCGCCACGCCGCCGTGGACTGCCGTCTGATGGAAGCCGTCGCGGAGCATGTCGTTCACGGGCGCGTGCGGCCGGTTGATCGGGAGCTGATTCCAGTTGGGGCCACCGAGCCGCGTGATCTGGGTGTCGACGTAGGAGAACAACCGTGCCTGCAACAGTGAGTCGTTGGTGACGTCGATTCCTGGCACCAGGTTGCCGACACTGAAGGCGACCTGCTCAGTCTCGGCGAAGTAGTTCGTCGGATTGTGGGTCAGGGTGAGCAGCCCGATCGGTTGCACCGGCGCCAACTCTTCCGGCACGAACTTCGTGGGGTCGAGCAGGTCGATGCCCTCGAAAGTCTCCTCCGGAGTGTCTGCGAAGACCTGAACGCCCAGCTCCCACTGGGGATACGCTCCGCTCTCGATCGCATCAGCAAGGTCGCGCCGGTGGAAGTCGGGATCGTTGCCGGCCAACAGCTGGGCCTCCTCCCACACCAGGGAGTGCACGCCGAGACGCGGCTTCCAGTGGAACTTCACCAACGTGGTCGCGCCGTTCTTGTCGGTGCACCTGAACGTGTGGACACCGAACCCCTCCATCATTCGGTATGAGCGAGGGATGCCCCGGTCGGACATGTTCCAGAGCGTGTGGTGCTGCGCCTCGGTGTGCAGGGAGACGAAGTCCCAAAACGTGTCGTGGGCACTTTGGGCCTGGGGGATCTCGCGGTCGGGATGAGGCTTGGCAGCGTGGACGATGTCCGGAAACTTGATGCCGTCCTGGATGAAGAAGACCGGCATGTTGTTCCCGACCAGGTCCCAGGTGCCCTCCGGCGTGTAGAACTTCACGGCGAATCCGCGTGTGTCACGCACCGTGTCGGCTGAGCCACGCGATCCGAGAACCGTGGAGAACCTGACGAAGACGTCGGTCTCGACGTGCCGCCCGAACAGCGGTGCCCTCGAGATCGCTGCCGCGTTGCCGTAGCTGACGAAGACGCCATGAGCACCGGCACCTCGAGCGTGCACCACCCGCTCGGGGATGCGCTCATGGTCGAAGTGCGAAATCTTCTCGCGCAGGTGGTGGTCCTGCAGCAGCGTCGGGCCCCGCTCCCCCGCCTTGAGCGAATGGTCGGTCTCGCGCAGCCTGACACCGTGCGCGGTCGTGAGGAACGCCCCCTGCTGACCGACGTCAGTCGCAGCGAGGTCGGTGCTCGCACCGGTCGGTGTCCGCCGATCTGGCGCGCCCTGGTCAGGCTTCGGCGGACTGGGCTCCCGGGGCTTGGTGGGCTCGTCGTACGGCGCTGGCTCGGCACCGGGAGCCCCCGGCGCAGCTGGCGGCTCGCCGAAGCGGGCTCGGGCCAACTCCGCGGCACCTTCGACGGTCTTCTTGACCGCCTTTCGCACTAGCGCAACGGCGTCATTGGACGAGGATGAGGCGGACACAGGCACTCCCGAGATCGGCACGGTCAATGGACGGGGTAGTCAGTCACTCGCCAGCGCATCGACGCTCACGGTCGATGCGCCAGCCCTCGTCATCCTGTTACGCGTCTCGCGTACGGCGGATCACCCGGGCAGGTGGCCCACAAACGTCCGCGACTTGCTCGATGCCGCGCACGAGCCAGTCGAGCGTGGCCTCGAACCGCTCGGTCTGATCCCACTCCCCCGGTGCACGAAGGTCGAGCAGCGTGGTGCTGATCGTCCAGTGGCCGATGTTGCCGGCCACCTCGGTGGCCAGGCGTCGGCGAAAGCCGTCGGCGACCAAGGCGTCGACCAGTCGCATCACGTAGGTGACGGTGACCTCGCGGTCTTCGAGGGTCATCAGCGTGCCCAGGTAGGGCCGGGCGAGCAGCGCCGAGTGCAGGGTGCGTGACCAGTTCTTGATGCTCGACTGCCAGTCGAGGCCAGGTCGGAACTCGAGGTCCATGCCGACGAACGCGTGCGCGACGATGCCGCGGATCATCGCGTCGCGATTGCCGACCAGCTGGTAGAGCGTCTTCGACGAGCACGAGAGCCGACTGGTCAGGTTGCGGGCGTTGAGGCCCTTGAGCCCCTCGTCGTCGAGGATCTGCAGTGCCTCGGCGTAGATCTGCTCTGCCCTGAGGGCTGACCTGACCACCCGTGCCGCCGGTGTGTGGGTGGCGTCGACTAGATGTTGGTCGGGATGTGCATGACCGTGCCGCCGTCGACCACGAACTCCGAGCCGGTGGTGAACGACGACTCGTCGCTGGCGAGGAAGACCACGAAGGCCGCCACCTCGTCCGGTCGGCCGGGGCGGCCGAGCGGGATCGGGATGAGGTCGTCGGGCATCTGGTCGGTGGCCGGGGTGCTGATCCGGCCCGGGTGCAGCGAGTTGGCGCGGATGCCGTGCGGCGCCAGTTCCATCGCGACCGACTTGGTCAGCCCGGTGAGGCCCCACTTCGAGGCCACGTAGCCGTGCGCCCATGGCGTGCCGCGCAGACCCTCGATCGAGGAGGTGTTGATGATGGAGCCGCCGCCGGAGGCGATCATCGCGTCGGCCGAGGCGCGGATGCCGAGGAACGCGCCGGTCAGGTTGACGTCGAGCATCTGCTGCCACAGCTCGCGCTTGTAGCGCTGCAGCTGACCACCGTTGAAGATGCCGGCGTTGTTGAAGAGAACGTCGAGCTTGCCGAACTCGGCCACGGTGAACGCCACCGCCGCCCGCCAGTCGTCGTCACTGGTGACGTCGAGGTGCACGTAGCGCGCCGCGTCGCCAAGGTCGGCGGCGAGTGCTGCGCCCTCGTCGTCCAACAGGTCGCCGATGACGACCTTCGCGCCCTCGGCTACCAGCATCCGAGCACTGGCCTCACCGATGTTGCGCGCGCCGCCGCTGATGAGGGCGACCTTTCCTTCAACACGTCCCATGCGCGGGACGATAACACCGTTTCCCATCGGGTAGAACACGTTCTATATTCGCCGCATGAGCATTCGTGTCGCCCAGGTCGCCACCGGCAACGCCGGCGCGTTGACCCTGCGCCAGCTGATCACCGACGCCCGCTTCGAGCTGGTCGCGGTGAGCACTTCGAACCCCGACAAGGTGGGCGAGGACGCCGGGGAGCTGGCGGGGCTCGACGTCCGCACGGGCGTTGCCGCCGTGACCGACCTCGACGCAGTCATCGCCGCGAATCCCGAGTGCGTCGTCTACTGCGCGATGGGTGACACCCGCCCGGTCGAGGCCACCAACGACGTGCGCAAGCTGCTCGAGGCGGGCATCGACGTCGTGGGCTCGGCCCCCGGCACCCTGCAGTTCCCGTGGGGAACGATGCCGCAGAAGGTGATCGACAAGGTCGAGGCCTCGGCCCAGGTCGGGCAGGCCAGCCTCTACATCACCGGCGTCGACCCGGGGTTCGCCAGCGACCTGGTGCCGCTCGCCCTGGCCAGCACCTGCCAGCGCATCGAGCAGATCAAGTGCTACGAGCTGGCCGACTACGCCACCTACGACGGCGCCGAGGTGATGTTCGACCTGATGGGCTTCGGCCACCCGGTCGACAGCACTCCCCTGCTGTTCCTGCCCGGTGTGCTGGGCCTGGCGTGGGGCACCGCGATCAGGATGATCGCCACCGGCCTCGGTATCGAGGTCGACGAGATCGTCGAGCACTGGGAGGCCGAGCCAGCGCCCGAGAGCTACGACATCGCCGCTGGTCGGATCGAGAAGGGCACTATCGCTGCGCTCAAGTTCTCCATCAGCGGCATGGTGGCCGGGCACCCCGCCATCGTCGTTGAGCACGTGACACGCACCCGTGACGACCTTCGCCCCGACTGGGCGCGGCCCGCCTCGGGTGGCGGCTCGTACCGGGTCGAGATCACCGGCGAGCCGAACTACGTGGTCGACGTCGTGCCGAGCAGCGAGCACGGCGACCACAACCACGCCGCGATCGTCGCCGCGTGCGGACGAATCGTGAACGCGATCCCCGACGTGATGGCTGCCGCGCCGGGCATTCGCACGACCCTCGACCTGCCGCTGCCGACCGGCCGCGGCACGTACGTGGGGCCGAGCAGCAACTAGCGACGCGCGTCCACGTAGGCGAGGATCCGGTTGAACAGCCCGGTCACCGCGGCGATGTCGACCGGCGTCGGCGTGGTGGGTCGGCTCAGGTCGGCCGCGATCGTCTCCGCTCCGTCGGCACCGATCGCGGCAGCGCTGCGTGCGCACACCATGGCCGCCTCGCGAACCGCGCCGGAGTCGATGGTCCAGATCGCCTCGAAGACGCGCTCGAGGTCAGGGACGCCGTGCTGGCCAGGCAGTTCCCACGCGCTCAGCGCCACGGGCACGGCAGACGAGTCGCACACGATGCCCCACTCGCGGAGCATGACGTGCCCCTCCGGCAGCGACACGAGATGGATGTCGCCGGCCGGGTCAGACTCGTCGACAAAGTCGGCAAACGCATAGGTGGCCGACGACGTGCGCGCAACGTCGCGCCAACGCGCCTCGGAGGCACGGAAGTGGTGCTCCTGCTGGAACGAGCCAAAGATCAGCGGTCGACCCGAGCGGGAGCAGACCTCGTCCTCGATCGCGCGAGAGAGGCTGAGCAAGGTCGACTTGCGCAGCCGGTGCGGCATCAACTCGGGGTGGGTGTGTCGCAGCCGGGAGAAGACCGAGGATTCCTCGAGCGAGCTGACCGGGCTCTCTGCGGCCTGAGCCTGAGTGATAGCGACGTCGAGGCGCACGCCGTGGGCGCGGCGGCGGACGACGTCCAGGATCGCCGCTACATGTCGTTCGTCGTAGCGGCGGTGGCCGCTGGCACGGCGGTGCGGCACGGGGAAGCCGTAGCGGGTCTCCCACACCCGGAG
>JBAUWM010000305.1:0-2784 GCA_049583775.1 Nocardioides sp. | reverse complement strand
CCCGAAGGCGGTCGGCCCCGAGTGCTCGACCCGAGCTGCGGATCGGGGCACTTCCTGGTCGCCGTGGTGCGACGCTTCGTGGCTGGCGGGATGCCGCCCTCTGAGGCCGTGGCGTGCGTTCACGGCGTCGACGTCGACCCCGTTGCGGTGGCCATCACCCAGTTGCTGCTGCGACTCGAGGCTCCGGGCTGCGAGGTCGAGCCCGATGTCGTGGTGGGCGACGGCCTGGCGCACCGACCAGCCGAGTCCTACGACGTCGTGGTGGGTAATCCGCCCTTCCTCGGGCAGCTGCGTCGGCGCACGGCGAGTGCGAGGCCGGCAGGTGCGGGTGCCTATACCGACACCAGCGCGCTCTTCTTGCGGCACGCGCTCGACCTGGTCGTGCCCGGCGGAGTTGTCGGGCTGGTGCAGCCGCTGTCGCTCCTGGCTGCGCGCGACGCAGCCCCTGTGCGTGGTGTCGCGCTCGAGCGGGCCGCAATCACCGCCTTCTGGTCGTCGCCGACGGCGGTGTTCCCTGGAGCCGCCGTGCTCACCTGCGCACCCGTGCTGCGGCTGGGCGAACGCTCGGGACCCGTGCCGACGTGGAGTGGGCCAGACTTCGAGCCTGGCCCGACGGTGGTGCTGGACGAGCTCGAGTGGGGTCCGCTGGCCGCCCCGTCGGTCGGTATCCCGGTCGTGTCGCCGCAAGGGGCCGGCACCCTGGCCGACCTCGGCTCGTGCACCGCCGACTTCCGTGACCAGTACTACGGACTGGTGCCCTTCGTTCGCGAAGGCGGAACGGGTGCGCCACTGGTCACGTCCGGCTTGATCGATCCAGCCGAGTGCCGGTGGGGTCGGCGTCCCACCCGCTTCGCTCGCACCGACTTCGAATGCCCGACCGTCGACCTTGCCGCCTTGCGACACGACGGCCGGTTGGGTGACTGGGCCGACCGGCGACTGGTGCCCAAGGTGCTGGTGGCTACCCAGGGTCGGGTGATCGAGGCGGTTGCCGACCCGGAGGGCGCTTGGCTGCCCTCGGTGCCGGTGCTCACGATGGCGCCCCACGACCCGACCGACGTGTGGCGGGTGCTCGCGGTGCTGCTGGCTCCACCGGTGGCTGCCGCAGCCGCCGCGCGCTACTTCGGCACGGCGCTCTCAGCTCGCGCGATCAAGCTCAGCGCCCGACAGGTGGCCGAGTTGCCGCTGCCAGTCGACCTCGTTGCCTGGGCCGCCGGTGCCGACCTCGCCAAGCTCGCCCAGACGGGCCCTGCCGGTCACCGCCCGGCCGTGCTGCGCGAGCTCGCTCGAGTGATGGGGGAGGCCTACGGGGAGACAGCGGCCGAGGCATGGTGGATCGCCCGGGCTGGTGTGTGACGTGCCCGTGCCAGAACTCCTCTGGGTCGCCGGAACTTCACGTGCCGACAACGCGCACTCAACCGCCACGAAATGCGCGCATGGTCAATAGACTGTGTCCAGGAATCTCCTGGTTGAGGAGGTGGCACCGTGACGACGCTCAGTGGCTCGGTGCTGCTCTACAACGCCTCCTTCGAGCCCCTCGGCCGGGTTTCGTTCAAGCATGCGGTGAAGATGCTGGTGCGCGAGGTCGCGGTCGTGCACGAAGCCCACGGTGAGCGCATGATCGGGCCCTACCAGTGGCCCAGGGCGTTGCGCCTGGTGCGCTACGTCGCTACCAAGTGGCTCTACCGCCCGGCTGGCTACACGCGGCACGGTGTGCTCGCCCGTGACCGACATCGCTGTGCCTACTGCGACCGGCGAGCCGACACGATCGACCACCTGGTGCCCCGCTCGCGCGGTGGCGAGTGGACCTGGCAGAACACTGTCGCCGCCTGCAGCTCGTGCAACGAGCGCAAAGGAAACCGGACGCCGTACGAGGCAGGCATGCACCTGCGCGTCGACCCGTGGCAACCCACCCGAGCGCAGGTGGCGGCCTGGACGTGACCGGTGGGTTACCTCGCTGGCGTGAGGGGTAGCGTCGAGGGACCTGTTCTCGAGGAGGCCCCCCCATGTCCCGGTCATCCGGCTCGTCGCAGCAGCCCCCACTGCCGCAGTCAACTACCACCCGCATGGTGCTGCGTGTACTCGGCTTCGTGCTCGTCGGCCTCGGTCTGGTCTTCGCCATCACTGGCGGCATGGACTTCGCCGACGAGGTCGACACCTTCGAAGGCCCCGGATTTGGCGCCATCCTGCGGATGGCTGGCGGCGGCTTCATGGTCGTGTTCGGACTCGGCGCTCTGAACGCCGGCTTCCTCGGTGTGCAGACCCGCTACGTGGCCGGCGAGACCATGCCCACCGTGAAGCAGTCAGCCGCCTACCTCTCCGACGGCGAGGGCGTGCTCGGCGCCGGTCGCACCGTCGACGACGAACCCACCGCCGGCCCGTTCTGCCGTTCGTGCGGCGTGCGTAACGATGCTGACGCGAAGTTCTGCGACGGGTGTGGCACGTCGTTGGCCTGACGCGCCGTTGTCGTAGCGATCCCCGGTGAGCCGGTGAACGCTCCGCTTCTCGGCCAAAATATTGCCCGAGAAGTGCAGTGATCGCCGGTGGGCCGGTGATCGCTACGGGGTCGGCCGCGCCTCGATCCACCTCAGCAGGCCGAGCAGTGGCGTGGGTGTGGAGGCTAGGTCGACGGCGTCACTGAGCAGCTCGGCGTAGCGCAGCTTGCGACCGCTGTGGCTAGTCTGGACCGCCGCCACGCCTCGGTCGTCGAGCAGCCCCTCGGTCGCGGGCTCGTGGGATTGATTCCTGAGCCGCCTCCAGTCACTCGATGAGCGACCTGAGCCCTAC
>JBAUWM010000304.1:0-5177 GCA_049583775.1 Nocardioides sp. | reverse complement strand
CTGCGCGCCCGCGACGCACCTCCAGCACGGCCAACGCGAGCGCGGCGGCCAGCGCCAGCGCGACGACCAGCAGCACCCAGACCACCAACGGATCCTAAGGCAGGCTCAGGCCAGACCGTAGGCGGCTTCGAGCAGTTCGAGCTCTTCGCCGGAGTAGACCGCGATCTTCTGCAGACTCGGGATCGAGTCACGGCATCCGGTGTAGCCGATGTTGAACTCGCCGTCGTAGCTCACGCCGGTGATGTTGAGGGCCTGCCCATTGAAGAGCAGGCTGACCGGGTAGATCTCCTCCATCTGCGAGCCGTCGAGATAGCGCAGCTCGGCCGGACCGGGCACGTTGGAGATCACCAGGTTCGATGCCGGTCGGCCGTGCCCGCCGAAGCCGAGGATGGCCTGGCCGAGGAACGGTGCCATCAACGCGGCGGTGTAGACGTCCATCGCGCCGCCGCCGACCTCCGGAAGACGCTGCTTGCCCAGACGGGTGGAGGTCTTGATCGCCTCGAAGCGAGCCTTGGGGTCATCGAGGTCGGTGGCCAACGAGGCGTACAAGAACGTGATCGCGTTACCGACCGATGCCCCCTCACCCGGCCGCACCGAGACCGGCACGTTGGCAGTCAGGGTCTCGCTGGGCAGCGCGGTCGTCTCGATGAGGTAGCGGCGCAGCGCACCCCCGCAGACGGCGAGGAAGACGTCGTTGAGGCTGCCGTCAGCGGCCTTGGCCAGGGCCCGCAGCCTCTCGATGGAGTAGTGCTGGGTAGCGAACCGGCGCGGCGTGTGGATGCGGCCGTTGAAGATCGACTTGGGCGCCCTGAACGGTGCTGCCTGGTCGCCGTCCCCACGGCCAGTGACTGTCTCCGCGTAAGTCTTGCCGAGTGACGCCAGCACCGTGCCGCCGCTGCGCAGCCCGCCGGTGATCCGGCCGGTCCTGCTGCTGCTCGACTCCGGCTCGACGTCCACCTGGGGGCGGGGGGCGATCCCGGACTGGTCAGGACCGCGGGTGCCGACCGCCCACGGCGGCAGCATGTCGCGGGCCTCGGGATCGGCCGACAGGATGCGTCGAAGCAGCCGGATGCCGCCTACGCCGTCGACCTGCGAGTGATGCGCCTTGATGTACAGCGACCAGCGGTCCTCCTCGAGGCCCTCGATCACGTGGCACTCCCACAGCGGATAACGGCGGTCCATCTTGGCCGAGTGCAGTCGCGACACCAGCACACCCAGCTCGCGCTGCGATCCCGGCGATGGCAGCGCCGAGTGCCGTAGGTGGTAGTCGAGGTCGATGGCGTCGTCGGACAGCTCTGCCCAGCTCGGCACCGGGGACTTCTTGAACAGGTAGTTGAAGGGGGGAGCGAACTCGTGCACGTCGCGCCAGCGGGCGACAAGGTCGGCCACGAACGTGGGTCGATCGGCCGGCACCCGGAAGGTGGCCAGCATCCCGACCTGCATCGGGGTGCGGTGAGACTCGGCGAACAGCCAGGCGGAGTCGTTCATGGCGAGGAGCTTGCGGGGCACGAACGCCACCGTAGTGGTGCTCGTCACTTGTCAGTGGTGGTTAGGTGGAAAGGTGAACGACGCGCCTTCCATCGCCACCCTTGCCCAGCTTCGTGAGTCGGGCCATGTCCACAAGGACCTCCGCACCGAGATCCGCGACAACCTGCTGGCAGCCCTGGCCGAGGGCCGCGACCCGTGGCCCGGCCTGCACGGCTTCGAGACCACGGTGATCCCGCAGCTCGAACGAGCCTTGATCGCCGGCCACGACATCGTCCTGCTCGGAGAGCGCGGCCAGGGCAAGACCCGGCTGCTGCGCACGATGGTGGGACTGCTCGACGAGTGGACGCCGGTGATCTCCGGGTCCGAATTGGGTGAGCACCCCTACGACCCGATCACGATCACCTCCCAGCAGGCTGCGGCTACCTACGGCGACGAGTTGCGGGTCTCGTGGCGGCACCGTAGCGACCGGTACGCCGAGAAGCTGGCGACGCCGGATACGTCGGTGGCTGACCTGATCGGTGACGTCGACCCGATGAAGGTGGCCGAGGGCCGCTCGTTGGGCGACCCGGAAACCATCCACTTCGGACTCATTCCGCGCAGCCACCGCGGCATCGTGGCGATCAACGAGCTGCCCGACCTCGCCGAGCGGATCCAGGTGGCGATGCTCAACGTGATGGAGGAGCGAGACATCCAGATCCGCGGCTACGTGCTGCGCCTTCCACTGGACGTGCTCGTGGTGGCCAGCGCCAACCCGGAGGACTACACCAACCGGGGGCGCATCATCACCCCGCTCAAGGACCGCTTCGGTGCCGAGATCCGCACGCACTACCCGCTCGAGCTCGACGCCGAGATCGCAGTCATTCGCCAAGAGGCGAGCTTGGTGGCCGAAGTGCCCGACTACCTCGTCGAGATCCTGGCCCGGTTCACCCGGCAGCTGCGCGAGTCGACCTCGGTCGACCAGCGCTCCGGCGTCTCGGCGCGCTTCGCCATCGCCGGCGCCGAGACCATCGCCGCCGCAGCGATCCACCGCGCGACCGTGCAGCGCGAGGACGTCGCGGTGGCCCGCGTGGTCGACCTCGAGACCGCGGTCGACGTGCTCGGCGGCAAGATCGAGTTCGAGACCGGTGAAGAGGGTCGCGAGAAGGAGATCCTCACGCACCTGCTGCGCACCGCCACGGCCGAAACCGTGCGTGCGCACTTCCGCGGGCTCGACTTCGCGTTGCTCGTCGAGGCCATCGAAAACGGCGCCATGGTCACCACCGGCGAGCAAGTCACTGCACGCGACTTCCTGACCGGACTACCGGTTCTCGGTGAGTCGGAGCTCTACGACGAGGTGTGCGACCGCCTGGGTGCCACCAACGACGGTGAGCGTGCCGGCGCCATCGAGCTGGCGCTTGAAGGGCTCTACCTCGCTCGCAAGATCGGCAAGGACTCCGACGGGTCCGAGACGGTCTATGGCTAACCCGAACCCCCGGACCCGCGCCTCCCGGTTCAAGCGGTACGACGGCGGTGACCCGCTGGCGCCACCCGTCGACCTCGCCGAGGCACTGGACGCCATCGGCGAGGACGTCATGGCCGGCTACAGCCCAGAGCGGGCGATGCGTGAGTTCCTGCGCCGGGGAGGCCAGGACCAGCAGGGCCTCGACGACCTGGCTCGGCGGGTGGCCGAGCGACGGCGCGAGCTGCTGCAGAAGCACAACCTCGACGGCACTTTGCAGGAGATCAAGGAGCTGCTCGACCGGGCGGTGCTCGAGGAGCGCAAGCAGCTGGCGCGCGACGCGATGATGGACGACGGCGACCGGGCGCTGCGTGAGATGCAGATGGACAACCTGCCGCCGAACACCGCCGCTGCGGTCAGCGAGCTGAGCGAGTACGACTGGCAGAGCAGCGAGGCGCGGGCGGACTTCGAGAAGATCAAGGACCTGCTGGGCCGCGAGATGCTCGACCAGCGATTCGCGGGCATGAAGAACGCGCTGGAGAACGCCACCGACGAGGACCGTCAGGCCATCAACGAGATGCTCGACGACCTCAACGCGCTGCTCGAGAAGCACGCTCAGGGTGCCGACACCCCAGAAGACTTCGACGAGTTCATGGCCAAGCACGGCGAGTTCTTCCCGGAGAACCCGCAGAACATCGACGAGCTGCTCGACGCCATGGCGCAGCGGGCAGCCGCGGCCCAGCGGATGCTCAACTCGATGAGCCCCGAGCAGCGCCAAGAGCTGATGGAGCTCTCGGCGCAGGCGTTCGGATCACCGCAGCTCATGGAGTCGCTCAGCCGGCTGGACGGCAATCTGCAGTCCTTGCGCCCTGGCGAGGACTGGGGCGGCTCGGAGCAGATGGACGGCGGGGAAGGGTTGGGGCTGGGTGACGGAACCGGTGTCTTCCAGGACCTCGCCGACCTCGACCAGCTCTCCGAGCAGCTCTCACAGTCCTACGGCGGCGCCCGGATGGATGACCTCGACCTCGACAAGATCGCCCGCCAGCTCGGCGACGAGGCGGCCATCGACGCCAAGACGTTGCAGCAGCTCGAGAAGGCTCTTCGCGACGGCGGCACCCTGAAGCGTGGGTCAGACGGCCAGCTGAAGCTGACCCCCAAGGCCATGCGCCAGCTGGGCAAGGCGCTGCTGCGCGACGTGGCCCAGAAGATGTCGGGGCGCCAAGGTCAGCGCGACATGAACAAAGCCGGAGCCGCCGGTGAGCGCAGCGGCGCGACCCGTGAGTGGCAGTTCGGCGACACCGAGCCGTGGGACCTGCCGCGCACGATCCTGAACGGCGTCCACCGTCGCTCGGGCGACGTCAATGACCGTCGTCTCATCGCGATCGACGACGTCGAGGTCCAAGAAACCGAAGCCCGCACCCAGGCAGCCGTCGCGCTCCTCGTCGACACGTCGTTCTCGATGGCGATGGACGGACGCTGGGTGCCGATGAAGCGCACGGCGCTGGCGCTGCACACCTTGATCAAGAGCAGGTTCCGCGGCGACCACCTGCAGCTGATCGGGTTCGGTCGGCACGCCGAGGTGATGGACATCGAGCAGCTCACCGCGCTGGACGCGATGTGGGACAAGGGCACGAACCTGCACCACGCCCTGCTCCTCGCCAACCGGCACTTCCGCAAGCATCCGAACGCCCAGCCGGTGCTGCTGATCGTCACCGACGGTGAGCCGACGTCGCACCTCGAGGCCAGCGGCGAGGTGTACTTCTCCTACCCGCCGCACCCCATGACGGTGGCCTACGCCGTGCGCGAGCTCGACAACTCGCGTCGCCTCGGTGCGCAGACAACCTTCTTCCGGCTGGGCGAGGACCCCGGGCTGGCACGCTTCATCGAGCAGATGGCCAACCGCGTCGACGGCTCGATGGTCAGCCCCGAGCTCGACGACTTGGGCGCAGCCGTTGTCGGGTCGTATCTCGGGTCGCGCGACTCAGGGCGTCCTGGCGGCATGAGCGGGCTGCGCAGCGCCTACGGCGACTGGTTCGGTGGCCGCGGCTACTGGGTCGGTGATTGACGTTGACCGTCCCCGTGAGGTGACGGGTCAGCCAATCGGGGTCAGCCGTGGAGGAGGGTCGCGAGCTCCTCGATGCCGTCGACGAGGCGGGGGCCGGGTCGGGCCCACATGGCGTCGGCGTCCACGGCGTGCACCTGCACGCCGTCCGGCAGTACGCCGCTTGTGACCAAGAGATCGGCCTGGGCC
>JBAUWM010000303.1:0-7219 GCA_049583775.1 Nocardioides sp. | reverse complement strand
TCGGATGATCCAGGCCCGGTCGCGGAAGTAGCGCTGCAGCTCGCCGCGGATCGTGGGCACCGCGAAGGTCAGGAGGTCGTCGGCCTGGGCCGTGTCGAAGCGCCGAACCGCCTTGATGAGACCCTCGCACGCCGCCTGCTCGAGGTCTTCCTGGGCGACCCCGCGGCCGCGATACCGTGCCGCGATCGCGTGTGCCACGGGAATGTTGATCTCCACCACTTCAGCGAGAAGGTGTCGGCGCCGTATCTCGTCGTGGGTCGTGCCGACCTCGTTCAGCAGCTCCCGGGTTCGCGCCGATCGTTCCGAGGGAGAAAGCGAGGGCAGCGACGAGGCGGGCATGAGGTCTCCCGGATAGGAGCGCGGATCGCCGGCTGTTTCAGCGTGGTAGTCAGTGGGCTACGTGCTCCTCGACCGTATCGACCACGACCTGCGGTGATCCCCACCCTCCCGGGTGTCCTCGACCGCCGCTCAGCCGTTCGCCCGAGCGGGTGAAGAAGTGCGATTTGGCGCCGGTCCGAAGCCTGATCTGGCATGGTTCCGCCATGCCCGCTGGCGATTCTCCCCCTCCGGCGACCTTCGAGGTGCGTCGCCTCGATCGGATGTCGATCGTGCACGTCGCGGGCGAGGTCGACCTCACCTCGGTCGCACAGCTGCGGGCGACGATCCGCAGCGTGATGGACGAGGGGCAGCCACACGTCGCCGTCGACCTGAGCCTGGTCACCTTCATCGACTCCGCTGGTCTCGGCGCGCTCATCGGCGGTCAACGTCAGGCGCGCACCTTCCGCGGCAGCTTCACGCTGGTCGCTCCGAGTGCACCGGTGAGCAGGTTGTTCGAGCTGACCTCGCTGGACCGGGTCTTCCAGATCGTCGACCACGTGAACGACGTGCCCGTACCGAGCGTCCCTGCGACGTAGTCGCCCATGGCGTCGTCCCCGCTCACCATGCGCGACTTCCTGGCCGCCGGCGGGAAGCTCGGAGCCGACCTGCTGGCGGTCGACTGGTCGGCGACCCCCCTTGGCGACCCGGACGACTGGCCACTCTCCCTGCGCAGCGCAGTGCGCATCCTGGTGACGAGCAAGTTCTCGATGTGGCTGGCGTGGGGCCCCGAGCTCACCTTCTTCTGCAACGACGCCTACCGACGCGACACTCTCGGCAAGAAGTACCCGTGGGCGCTGGGCCGCCCGGCGAGCCACGTGTGGTCGGAGATCTGGGACGAGGTCTCGCCCCGGATCGAGGCGGTGATGGCCACCGGCGAGGCCACCTGGGACGAAGCGCTCCAGCTCTTCCTCGAGCGCAGCGGATACGTCGAGGAGACCTATCACACCTTCTCCTACAGTCCGCTCGCCGACGACGACGGCTCGGTGAGCGGCATGCTCTGCGTCGTCGCCGAGGTGACCGAGCAGGTCGTCGCCGATCGCCGAATGCGAACGCTGCGCGACCTCGGCGTCGGCATCAGCGCGGCCAGCACCGAGCACCAGGCCGTCCGTGCCGCGTGCGATCACCTGGCCGGCAACCCCGCCTCGCTTCCCTTCGTCGCCGTCTACCTCTTCGAGGACGACGGCCGATCTGCGCGTCTGGCCGGACACACCGGGTTCGGTGAGGAGCACGCGGCACTGCCCGCTCTCCTGTCGGCGGAGGACGACGTCTGGCCCTTGGCTGCCGGCTGGTCGGGTGAGGCCACGATGGTGCACGACCTTTCTGCTCTCTCCGATCGCTTCGGCGAGCTTCCGACCGGAGCCTGGACCGAGCCTCCGCACACGGCGTTCGTGACACCGATCCTCCAGCCCAGCGAGGATCATCCCTATGGCGTGCTCGTCGTCGGGCTGAACCGGTACCGCCCCTTCGATGCGTCCTACCGCGACTTCGTCGACCTCGTTGCCGGCCATCTGTCTGGGGCCATCACTGATGCGCGCGCGATCGAGTTCCAGCGTCAGCGCGCCGAGACCCTGGCCTCGCTCGACCAGGCCAAGACTGACTTCCTGGCCAATGTCAGCCACGAGCTGCGCACACCTCTGACGTTGCTTCTCGGACCGGCCGAGGACGCCCTGACCGATCTGGACGAGGAGCTCGCCCCCTCGCAGCGTCGGCGGCTGGAGGTGATCACCCGCAACGCCCAGCGGATGCTGCAACTGGTCAACTCGCTGCTCGACTACGCCAAGCTCGAGGCGGGTGAGGACGACGGTCTCTTCGTCGAGACCGACGTGGGTCGCTACACCGCCGAGCTGGCCAGCATGTTCGAGTCGGCCGCCTCGCGGGTCGGTCTCGAGCTTGCCATCGACTGTGCGTCGGTCATCGCCCACCTCGATCGCGACCACTGGTCGAAGATCGTGGTCAACCTGGTCTCGAACGCGATGAAGTTCACGCTCGAAGGAAGCGTCACCATCATGCTGCGCGAGCACGACGGACATGCCGTGCTGACGGTGAGTGACAGCGGAACCGGTATCGCCGAGCACGAGCTCCCCCGACTCTTCGATCGCTTCCACCGGGTCGCTGGAGCGCGGTCTCGCACCCACGAGGGCTCGGGCATCGGTCTCGCGCTGGTGGCCGAACTGGTGGCCGCTCACGGTGGGACAGTCGACGTCTCCTCGACGGTCGACGTCGGCACGACCTTCACCGTGCGGCTGCCGCTCGGCACCGCGCACCTGCCGCAGGAGCGGGTGACGACGGGCCCAGGCCTGGACACCGCCGGCCTCCTGGACCGACACCAGGCCCGCGTGGCGACGCACGTCGCCACGTGGGCAACGGCACGCGACGAGTCCACCGACGACCCGCACCCCAGCGACATTGACGAGGACTTCGAGGGGGACACCGAGGGGGACCTCGACGGCGCGTCGTTGGGCCGCATCCTCGTCGTCGACGACAACTTCGACATGCGCGCCTACGTGGCCCACCTGCTCCGGCAGGAGGGTTATGCCGTCGACCTCGCCACCGATGGCATCGCCGCACTCCACCACATGGAGTCGCGTCTGCCCGACTTGGTGCTGACCGACGTGATGATGCCCCGGCTCGATGGGTTCGGCCTGGTCGCTCGAATGCAGGCTGACCCACGGTTGACCGTGGTCCCGGTCATCATGCTCTCGGCCCGAGCAGGGGAGGAGGGAACCCTGCAGGCGCTGGACGCCGGGGTCGACGACTACCTCGTCAAACCGTTCTCGGCTCGCGAGCTGCTGGCCCGGGTACGCGTGAACCTGGCGCTCGACCGGGCTGCTCGGGTGCGCGAGGTACTCGAGCGGAGCAAAGCACTGATGGACCAGGCCCAGCGGTTGGCGGCCATCGGGAGCTGGGAGATCGACCTCGAGTCCGACACCATCACCGCCTCGGATCAGTTCTTGTCGATGATCGAGACCAGTGCTGACGAGCTCCGTCGCCGCGGCACCACCGGTGTCATCCGGGACGTCGTGCACCCCGACGACGTCGAGCGGGTGCTCGGGATCCTGCAGGCGGCTCGTCCCGGTGACCGGCTCACCTACGAGACCCGCGTGGTCCTCCCGTCGGGCACCGAACGATTGTTCGCCGTGCGGGCCGACGTGCCGGCACAGCCCGAGAGCGTCAGCCGGATCATCCGGGGCTCGTTCCAGGACATCACCGACGAACGCGGCCTCCAGGAGCGCCTGATCGCGGCGGAGGCCGAGCAGGAGGTAGCTGCGCGGGAGCGCGCCATCGCCGAGGCACTCCAGCAGGCCCTGCTGCCGAGCCGAGCCGTCGACGTGGAGGGCATCGAGGTCGCGACGCACTACAGCGCGGGTGTCGAGGGCACCCAGGTGGGCGGGGACTGGTACGACGTCATCGACCTGGGTGCGGGACGGGTGATGCTGATCATGGGCGACGTGATGGGTCGCGGGATCACCGCTGCGGCGGTGACCGGCCAGCTGCGTGCGGCGGCCCGCGCCTTCGCGATGATGGACCTGGCACCTGCTGAGCTGCTCGAGCAGCTCGACACGCTCGTGCAGGACCTCGGCCACGACGAGATCGTCACCTGCGTCGTCGTGATCGTCGACCGCCGCGACCTCACGCTCTCCTTCGCCAACGCCGGACACCCGCCTGTGCTCGTAGACGGCCCCAGTGGCGCCAGTCGACTCCGCGCGACCGGCCCACCGCTGGGAGCCGGTTTCTTCGGAGTCGGCAGCGAGACCCTGCACGCCAAGCCCGGCGACACCTTGCTGCTGTACACCGACGGTCTGGTCGAGCGCCGAGGCCGTGACCTGTTCGCCGACATCGACCAGCTTGCGGCGATGGTGCGGTCGACCGTGGACCGACCCGTTGCCGAGCAGGCGCAGGCCATCGTCACCCACTTCGGTGATGTCGAGCGCGGCGGAGCGAATGACGACGTCGCCCTCCTCCTGGCACGACTGCACGAACCGCCACCTGGCACGACATCGACGACCGTGCTGGACCACGACACGACAGCGCCCGCCCGGGCCCGCCAGGTCGTGGCCGATCACCTCGTGCGCTGTGGCGCGCCAGGTCGGGTCATCAGTGACGTCGAGCTGGCAGTCAGCGAGCTGGTGACCAACGCCGTGCTCCACGCCCGGCCACCGGTGGTGCTCGACATCTCGTGCCAGGACGGCCGGGTGGAGCTCGAGGTCAGCGACCGGACGCTGCTACGGCCGCACCGCCAGCGGCCCGACGAGGATGACGAACACGGTCGGGGCATCAACATCGTCGAGGCGCTCAGCACGTCATGGGGCACCCGACAGCACGACGGCGGCAAGTCCGTCTGGTGCACCTTCACCTGGTCCTAGGTGCGCTCGGCCGTCACGAAGTGGTCGGCATACCTCGGGTCGCGGACCGCGCCCCACCCTCGCGGTGACCATGCCGCGTCGGAGGGCATCAAGTCCGAAGGTGCCGGGTACCGGTGGCCCATGGCCACGACCCACGCCGCAGAGCAGGCTGCACGCGCGCTGACGCCCCAACTCCTCGCGACGCAGGTGCTCGCGCTCGTGGTGACCATCGTCGTCATGCTCGGGGTGGGGGTGGGCATCCTGCTGTTCGAGCGACGTCGGGCCGAGCGGATCCGCCGAGACCTCACCCAGATGTCGAGTGAGCGGGACGCGCCCCGGCATCCGCCCCGATCCGACGGCACCGATGGCTCACAGTGATGGCGGGCGAGTCCTCGGACCTGACCCGCGACGAGGAACGGCGTCGTCTCCAGCGGCACGACCGCCGGGTCGGCATGCTCGTGCTGTGGGCCGGCCCGGCCATCGCTTTCGTGCTGTTGCTGGCGAAGCTGTGGTGAGCCGCGAGCGCACGCCGCGTCATCAGACGTACCGTCCCGATGCCAGGGCCGGACGTGTCACGACGGCGGTGGTGGGTAGGCGTCGGCTCGCAAGCACCGGGCCAGGTGCACCGTGGTGGCAGCGGCCGTCGCGGTCGTGGTCTGGGTCTTCTCCGGCGTCTCATCCAGGTCGAGGTAGTCCACCGACTGCATCGCCTCGCCCACCCAGTAGGTCGCGGCCTGGGGCGCGAGGCTGAAGCCCACGTCGTTGAGGGCCTGCAGGCAGGACGCGGTAACGGCGTGCGCGCCGTCCTCGTTGCCGACGACGGCGAGCGCAGCCACCTTGCCGAACATCGTCGGCCGCCCGTCGTCCTTGGTCTCGGCGATCTCGGCGTCCAGACGCTCGAGCACCAGCTTGCACACCGACGACGGCTGGCCCATCCAGATGGGCGTGGCCAGCACCAGGATGTCGGCGGCGAGCAGGCGCTCCCGCAGCGCTGGCCAGCCGTCCCCGTCGCCCTCGTCAGTCGTGACGCCGAACCTCACGTCGTGATCGACGACGCGCACCACCTCGCCTTGCACCCCCAGGGCGCCCATCGCGTCCAGCAGCTCGCGCCCCAGCTTCTCCGAACTGGACTCAGCGGGCGAGCCCTTCAGGGAACATCCGAGCACCAGTGCAGTCAGGTCGTCACTCATCGTCGTCTCCTCGGTCGGCCGTCATGTTCAGGTAGGTCTCCAGATCTATCCCGTGCGAGCACGCTCCGGGTCACCCCGCCGGAGGGAGTGGTCCTGTCGCACGCGGGAAGGGTGTCTCGAAACCACTCATCCCGAGAGGCTCGCCCATCGTGGTCCGGAAGCCCGCTGCGTGCTCGCTGACGCGAGGTGGCAGCGATGACTGAGCGCGTCTACCTGCTCGCCGGCTGCTGCCTGCTGCTGGCGGTGGCGCTGCCCACTCTGCTGCGTCGCTACGCCGTCTCCCCGGCGATGGTGCTGCTCCTCGTGGGTGTGCTGCTCGGGCTCACCCCGCTGACCGACGGCCTCGTGGTCAACCCCCTCGACCCCCAGGCCCGATCAGTCGTCGAGCACGTGTGCGAGCTGACCGTTCTCGCGGCGCTGATGGGCGTGGGGCTCGCCATCGATCGACCCCTCAACCTGCTCCGACCCCACACATGGGTCCGGTGGTCGCCCACGTGGCGACTGCTCGCCGTCACCATGCCGCTGTCGGTCGCCACGGTGGCCGTTCTGGGATGGGCGGTGGGCCTGGCACCAGCGACCGCGCTCCTGCTGGGTGCCGTGCTCGCCCCGACCGACCCGGTGCTGGCCTCCGACGTACAGGTAGGCGGACCCGGCTCCTCGATCACCGAGGACCGGCCCGACGACCGGCCCGACGACCGGCCCGACGACCGGCCCTACTCCGAGGACCCGACGGAGGTCACCAGGGCTGGCGAGGTGCGGTTCGCGCTCACCTCCGAGGCCGGACTCAACGACGGCCTGGCGTTCCCTTTCGTACATCTCGCCCTGCTGGCCGTCGGGGGGCTCACCGTGAGGGAAGGGCTGCAGTGGGCCGCCTGGGACATGCTGGCGCGGGTCGCCATCGCGGTAGTGATCGGCATCGCCGTCGGTCAACTGCTGGGCCGGCTCGCCTTTCGCGGTCCTGCGGCCGCGTTGCGGATGGCCGAACGGGGTGAGCCGCTGCTCGCCCTCGCGGTGCTGCTGACGACCTACGGGTTGGCCGAGCTGGCGCATGGCTACGGCTTCCTGGCTGTCTTCTCCGGCGCCATGGCGCTGCGCGCGGCAGAGCACCGGCACGACTACCACCGCAGCATGCACGACGTCATCCAGCGCCTGGAGCGTCTGCTGACGCTCGCGGTGCTGCTCGTGCTGGGGGTCGCCTTCTCCTCAGGTCTGCTCGTCGGTCTCGACTGGCGTGGCGTGCTCGTGGGAGTGGCCCTGGTGCTGGTCGTGCGGCCCGCGAGCGGCTGGCTCGCGCTGGCAGCCCAGGCG
>JBAUWM010000302.1:0-6487 GCA_049583775.1 Nocardioides sp. | reverse complement strand
ACCGTCTACAAGGACGAGATCTTCGGGCCCGTCCTCTCGATCGTGCGGGTGGCCTCCTACGCCGAGGGAGTCGAGCTGATCAACTCCGGCGACTACGGCAACGGCACCGCCATCTTCACCAACGACGGCGGCGCCGCACGGCGATTCCAGAAGGAGGTGGAGGTCGGGATGATCGGCATCAACGTACCCATCCCGGTGCCGGTGGCCTACCACTCCTTCGGCGGCTGGAAGTCCTCGCTCTTCGGCGACGCCAAGGCCTACGGTCCCGCCGGCGTCGACTTCTTCACCCGCGAGAAGGCGGTCACCTCCCGCTGGCTCGACCCCAGCCACGGTGGGCTCAACCTGGGGTTCCCCCAAAACGAGGAGGCGGCGCGAGTTTCGCCCCTGCCGGCAGGCGAAACTCGCACTGGTTGTACGAATCAGCAGGGGTTCGCGCGAGAAACGCCTGCCGGCAGGCGTTTCTTGTGACGCGTGGGACAGCAACCCCCACCCGATCGGGCAGCCCCCTAGTCACGCCGGGTGGTTTCGGCCGCATTCCGTAGTCCGAACGGGCCAGGAGTGATGGGGTGGGCAGATGAGCGACCAGACCCCGATCGTCGACGTGCACGACCTGCACGTGCGGTTCGGGGAGGTCGAGGCCGTTTCTGGCGTCGACCTGGTGTGCCACGCTGGCCAGTCGACCGCGCTGCTAGGCCGCAACGGCGCCGGCAAGTCGACGACGATGCGCGTGCTCGCCGGGGTCATTCCCGCGACGGCCGGGCGAATCGTCGTGGCCGGGCACGACGCACGTCATGAGCCGCTTCTGGTGAAGCAGGCCGTCGGCTACTGCCCCGACGTCGGAGGGCTCGTGCCGCGGGCCACCCCGTGGGAGCACATCCAGCTGACCGCTCGATTGCGACGGATGACCGGCTGGGAGGAACGCGCCCGCGACCTGCTGGAGCGGTTCGAGCTGGGTGACGTCGCGCATCGGGTGACGGCCGGCTTCTCGCACGGCATGGGACGTCGCCTCAGCGTGGTGCTGGCGGCGCTGCACGAGCCCGAGGTGCTGCTGCTCGACGAACCCTTCGACGGGGTCGACCCGATCGGGGTCGAGGCCACGCTGGACGTGATCAACGACGCCCGCGCACGCGGAGCTTGCGTGCTGGTATCGACACACCTGCGCGAGCTGGCGGTCGAGGCCTGCACCACCGTCAGCGTGCTTCGCGGCGGTGCCCGGGTCGCGACCCTCGCCGCCAGTGAGATGCTCGGTGAAGAAGGGGCTCGCGCCTACCGTGGTCTCCTCGACTGACCTTCCCGCCCGGGTGACGCCGAAGCCGCGACGGCGACCGATCGCCCACGCGCGCCGGGCCGTGGCCGATGTCGGCCACCTGCTGCGGTTCCGAGCTGCCAGCAACCAGCACCGCGTCGCCACGTACGCCGCCTTCATCTCGCTGACCGTCATCACCATCGGGGCGGCGGTCGTGCCGGCCCTCGTGCCCGAGGCGGGCAGCAGCGACGCCGCGTTCGACGTCCTGATCGTGCTGCCCACCGCGATGGCGGCGCTGCTGCTGCTCGCGGTGGTCTCGCAGGCCGCCTCGGGTGGTGGCCGTGAGCTGCTCGCTCGCGAGCCGGCGACGATCCACCCGATCAGCCCGACCACCGACCACCTCGGCGCCCTGCTGCTCGCGCCCCTCAACATCGCCTGGCTCGTGCAGGCCTGGGCCCTGCTCGGAGCCACCGCCTTTGCCGTCGGCACCGAGCGGCTCCTCACATCGCAGCTCGTGATCGTGCTGTGGCTGGCTTCGAGCACGGCGATCGCCCAGGCGATGGCGTGGATCCTCGAAGGTGTCCGCCGCGTGCCCCACGGCATCGCCGGCATCCGGGCCCTCAACGTCGTGATCTTCGGCGTTGCTCTGGGTTTGCAGATCTCTGACCGCTTGCTCGCTGTGTTCGACCAGATCCCGACTCGGTGGCTCGTGGTCGGGATGATCGACGGCTACACGTGGCGCTGGGCGGCCGCCGTCGCCGTGGTGCTCGCCGGCCTCCTGCTCGCTGTCGTGATCGGCGCGGTGCCTGCGCACATCGCCGCCCACCGAGTGCCGCGCGACGAGCTGCGCGTCGAAGCAGGAAGCTACGCAGCTCGCAAGCTCCCGACCACGGTGCGCGGTGCGTTGGTGCGCACCGACCGGGCCTCGGTGTGGAGGGCGGTGCCGATGCGGCGCGGCGTCATGGTGCTGGCGCTCGGGCCTGGACTGGTCGCCCTGCTCGGCAACCTGCAGTGGGGCTCGATGACGATCCTGCCCGGTCTCGTGGCCTCCGGCGGAGCGCTGCTCTACGGCATCAACGCCTGGTGCCTCGATTCACGCGGCACCCTGTGGCGCGAGAGCCTGCCCGTCGCGCCGACCGCCGTGTTCGACGCACGCGCCTACGTGCTGGCCGAGTTCCTGATGATCGGCTCGTTGGTCACGGTGGCCGTCGCCGCCCTCCGAGCCGGAGTGCCGAGCCTGCCGGAGTTCGCCGCACTCGTCTCGACCCTCGCCGTCGTGACGGTCCAGGTGGTCGCCGCCGCGATGCGCTGGTCGGCTGCTCGGCCCTACGCCGTCGACCTGCGCTCCTCGCGCGCCACGCCAGCCCCGCCAGGAGTGATGGTCGGCTACTCGGCCCGGCTCGCCGTCTCGACCACCGTGACCGGACTGGTCTTCGCCGGGTTGTCGCAGGCCGACGCCTGGGTGCTCGCGCCGCTCTTCGCGGTGCCGATGCTCGCCTGGTCGGGCACCCGACTGCTCCGCACCCGCCGCGGGTGGGACGACGCCCCCACGCGGGCCCAGATCGTCACCACCGTGGCCGTGGCCTGAGCTAGTCGCGCGGGAGGGCCGACTTTGCGCAGGTGCTCTGAGCGGTCGCGAGGGCGGCAACTTCTGGTCCCTCGAAATCGCCGGTCAGAGTCGTCGCGATCGCCGCGCGCAGCTGTTGGTCCGTCAGCGCCGCACGCAGGCAGGTCGCGTAGGTCTCTTGCCGGAGCTTGCCCTTGCTCTGCGCCAGGAGGGCTCGCGTGGAAGCCTCGACGTAGTCGCTGCAGGCGAACTGCGCGTCAACCCACGAGGTAGCGGTCTCCTGGTCGAGCGGCGGCACCGTAGCCACCACCAGGCCCTGGTCAGTGACGATCCCGGCCTCGACCAGGTCGGGCACGCTGAGGCGCACCAGCAGCTCGGTCGCGAAGCAGCCGCCCTCTTGTGAATCCGCCTGCTCGGCGTGGTCGCCGGCATACAGCGAGGCCAGTCCGTCGCGGATCGCGTCGATGTCGACCGCGTCGGCGACGCCCTGCCGCTCGGCCAGACCAGGTTCCGTCTCGTCTCCCGAGCAGGACGTGAGGCCGAGCAACAACGCGACGACCAGGAGCGAGAGCTGTCGGCGGCGCACTCGACGATCCTGCCACCTGGTTAGGGTCGGGCCGTGGACTTCTCACCATCGCCCAGGGCAGCCGACCTCACCGAACGAGTGCGCGCCTTCATCGACGACGTCGTTCTGCCTGCCGAGCCCGGCTACCACGCCGAGCTCGAGCAGCAACGACGCACCGTCGGCGTCGGGGGCGACCCGTGGCGGCCACTTCCGATCGTCGAGGAGCTGAAGGCCGAGGCCCGGCGTCGCGGGTTGTGGAACCTGTTCCTGCCGCCGCCCGACCACGCCGAGCACGCCGCCGAGTACGCCGTCCGCTTCGGTACCGACGGCGGCGAGGGGCTCAGCAACGTCGACTACGCGCCGATCGCTGAGCTCAGCGGGCGGTCGCATCTGGCGCCGCTGGTGGTGAACTGCAACGCACCCGACACGGGCAACATGGAGGTGCTGCTGCGCTACGGATCGGCCGAGCAGCGCGCCACCTGGCTCGAGCCGCTCCTGGCCGGCACGATCCGCAGCGCCTTCGCGATGACCGAGCCCGACGTCGCCTCCTCCGACGCGACGAACATGGCGGCCACGGCCGTCGTCGACGGCGACGAGATGGTGATCAACGGTCGAAAGTGGTGGTCGACCGGAGTCGGCCACCCCGACTGCCAGGTCTTCGTGTTCATGGGGCTGACCGACTCCGATGCTGATCGCCATCACCGGCACTCGATGGTGCTGGTGCCCCGCGACGCCCCCGGCGTCAAGGTCGAGCGGATGCTCTCGACGATGGGCTTCTACGACGAACCGCTCGGCCATGGCGAGGTGTCGTTCACCGACGTCCGGGTGCCGCTGAGCAACGTGATCGGCGGGCCGGGCGAGGCGTTCTCGATCGCCCAGGGTCGGCTCGGCCCCGGGCGAGTGCACCACTGCATGCGGCTGATCGGCCTGGCCGAGATGGCCCTCGAGCTCGCCTGTCGGCGGTCGCTCGAGCGCACCGCCTTCGGCAAGCCGCTCGCCAACCTGGGCGGTAACCGCGAGCGCATTGCCGAGGCGCGCATCGCCATCGACTCCACCCGCCTGCTCGTGCTCAACGCTGCCTGGAAGCTCGACGTCGGCGGGCCACTCAACGCGCTCAGCGAGGTCGCTCAGATCAAGGTGGCCGCCCCGACGATGGCGCAGAACGTGATCGACATGGCCATGCAGCTGCACGGCGGCGGTGGACTGTCCGACGACCATCCGCTCGCGGCTGCCTGGACGATGGCCCGGGCGCTGCGTCTCGCAGACGGACCCGACGAGGTGCACCGTGGTGTCATCGCCCGTCTCGAGCTCGGCAAGTACGGCGCCGCGCGATGACGGACGACGCCGGCAACCCAGCCAGACGCGTCCGCGACGAGGACTCGTTCGACGTCGAGGCAGTAGCTGATTGGCTCGGTCGCGGCCCGATCGCCGAGGTGCGCCAGTTCGCCGGCGGCGCCTCCAACCTCACCTACTTGCTGCGGTACGAAGACGCGCAGCCCGACCTCATCCTGCGGCGCCCACCGGTGGGTGCCAAGGCCAAGGGTGCCCACGACATGGGCCGTGAGTACGTCGTGCAGCAGGCGCTCGCGCCGGTGTTCCCGTTGGTGCCCACGATGATCGGGCACTGCACCGACGAGGCGGTGATCGGCAGCGAGTTCTACGTGATGGAGAAGCTCGACGGCACGATCCCGCGCAAGGATTTCCCGTTCGAGCTGCCGGCGTCCGACATCTCCACTCTGTGCCGCGACGCGCTCGACGTCCTCGTGGCGCTGCACTCGGTGGACGTGGCTGCGGTGCCTGAGCTGGCAGCACTGGGCAAGGGCGACGGGTACGTCGGGCGGCAGGTAGGCGGGTGGACCAAGCGCTTCACCGCAGCGCGCACTGACGACACCGGCGACTGGAGCGACATCACCGCTTGGCTCCACAGCACCCAGCCCGAAGACGTCGCCCAACGGATGATCCACAACGACTTCCGCTTCGACAATCTCGTGCTCGCCACTCCTCAGTCGGGCGAGCCACTGCGCGTGATCGGCGTCCTCGACTGGGAGATGGCCACTGTCGGCGATCCACTGATGGACCTCGGCGGCGCCTTGGCCTACTGGGTCGAGGCCGACGACGACGAGTTCTTCCAGCTGTTCCGACGCCAGCCCACGACCACACCTGGCATGTGGACCCGCGCCGAAGTGGTCGATCACTACTGCGGCGCGATGGGCATCGACATGACCCCTGAGCGATGGCGGTTCTACGAGGTCTTCGGACTCTTTCGGCTGGCAGTGATCGCTCAGCAAATCTGGTACCGCTACGCCAACGGGCAGACCACGAATGAGGCGTTCGCGGTGTTCGGCCCCGCGGTCGGCTACCTCGAGACCCGCTGCTGCTCCCTGATCGCGGGAGTCTGAGATGGGTCAGCTGCTGCTGGTCCGCCACGGCCAAGCCTCGTTCGGCGCCGCCGACTACGACGTCCTCTCCGAGACCGGCTGGGCGCAGGGCCGCGCCCTCGGCGAGCATCTGCGTCTGGCCGGCATCCGCCCGACCGCGCTGGTCCGCGGCACGATGCGACGCCATCGCGAAACCTTGGAGGCGATCGCCGAGACCGCCGACTGGTCGTTCGACGACGTCCTCATCGACGCAGGGTGGGACGAGTTCGACCACGTGGCGCTGGTGGGCAGCCTCCCCGACCTGCCGGCCGGCGACCTCGACCGGCGGACCTTCCAGCAGTACTTCGAGAAGGCAACCGCAGCCTGGACGGCCGGCACCCACGAAGGCGCTGGCGAGACCTATGCCGGGTTCCTCGAGCGAGTCAGTGGCGCGATGGCCGGTGCCGTCGCCCTCGCCGGCAGCGGCGCCACCGTCGTGGTCGTGACGTCGGGGGGGCCGATCGCCGCGCTTGCCGCAGGGCTCGTCGACCCCGAAGGCACCGCCGACGCCGAGACCGGCCAGGCCACGAGGGCCCGACTGTGGAGCAGGTTCAACACGGTGGTCGTGAACGCCGCGATCACCCGCGTGGTTGCTGGCTCGACGGGTGCGCGGTTGCTCACCTTCAACGAGCACCCGCACCTGGCCGGCGATCTCCTGACCTACCGCTGACGCCGAGTCGGCGCAAGCTTGC
>JBAUWM010000301.1:0-3090 GCA_049583775.1 Nocardioides sp. | reverse complement strand
GTGCGAACTGCGAGCACGACGTCTCGCTGGCATCAGCAGCCGGGGTGGCCGACGCCTTGTGGCAGACCGGCTATGAAGTAGTCCGGCTGACCATCGACCAGCACGGCACCTGGCTCGACGGCGGCGGTCGACCTGTGGGGCTGACCGGTGCGGCCTGTCTGATCCGCCGGTGCGACGCGCTCTTCCCCGTGGTGCACGGTCCGCGCGGCGAGGATGGCACCCTCGCCGCACTGGCCGACCTCGCGGGAATCCCGCTCGTCGGTTCAGGCGTGCGCGCCGGCGCGCTGGCCATGGACAAGTGGGTCACCAAGCTGGTGGCCGGCGCGGTCGGGGTCGCGACCGCCCCTGGGCTGCTGATCACCGAACCGTCCTACCGCTGGACCCACCCGGTGGTGGTCAAGCCCGCGTCGGCTGGGTCGAGTCACGGAGTATCCCTGGTCGCCGAAGAGTCCGCGCTCGACCGGGCGCTTGCTGCCGCGTTCACTGTCGACTCGCGGGTGCTGGTCGAGGACGTCGTGGTGGGACGCGAGATCGACCTGGCCGTGCTGGGCAGACCAGACGGATCCCGCGTCGTCGCCCCTGCTCTCGAGGTGCTGGTCGACGGACTGTTCGACTACGACGCCAAGTACGTCCGCCCGCCACAGTTCGTCATCCCCGCACCGCTCGACGACGTCGAGCTCAAGCAGCTCGAGGATGCCGCGATCGCTGTGTATGACGCCCTGGGTTGCTCTGGTCTCGCCAGGGTCGACTTCTTCCTGACCCTTGACGGGCCGTTCCTCAACGAGGTCAACACGATGCCCGGGTTCACCGAGCATTCCCAGGTGCCGCAGATGTTCTCGGCACTCGGCACGACCTATCCCGAGCTGGTCGACCTGCTCGTGCGCGACACGCTGCTGCTGGCCGGGGTGCGGGTCGCGTGAGCGGGTCGACGCTGTCGGGCGAGAATGAGGGCATGAGGCATCTCGACCGCGAATGGGGCCGGCAATGGCTACCCCAGATCGCGATCGCCGTGGTGATCGCGGCCTTGGGTGTCGCCGAGGCGGTGACCACTCCGATCAACTACGGGGACGGTGGCCGCTCCACGCTGGTGCTGGTGGCACTCGCGACGGCGGTTGCTGTCGCCGCCAGTCGTCATGCCCCGGCCGTGGCCCTGGCGCTGGTGTGGCTCACCGGGCTGGTGCAGGTCGGTGTGGGAGCCCAGTTGCTGCTCGCACAGGGAGCGGTCGTCGTGGTCTGGTTCTGCGCGGCGCGCTACGGCCACCCACTCACCGTCGTAGCCGGAGCTGTGTCGCTGCCGCTGGGTGCAGTGTGCGTCGTCGTCTCTGTCGCCAGCAGCAACTACGTGCCGCTCCCAGGGGTGCTCAACTACCGCCAGGTGTCCGATGCCGTCTATCTGTTCGGCGACACCTGGGCCATCAGCGTCGCCGGGCTCGGCACCCTCCTGCTCGGTGTGCCCTGGCTCGCCGGGCTCACGGTGCGTTTCAGCGCTCGGGCGCGCAGTTCGTTGCAGTCACAAGAGATCGCCGAAGCCGAGGCCGCTCGTGCCGTGCATGAACGGGAGCAGGCCGAGGAGATCGCCCGGCTGCGCGACGATCAAGCGCGACTGGCGCGCGACGTGCACGACGTGGTCGGCCACTCGTTGGCGGTGATCTTGGCCCAGGCCGAGTCGGCGCAGTACGTGGCGGACGTCGACACCGACAAGCTGAAGGCGACGATGGCCACGATCGCGACGTCGGCCCGGTCGTCGTTGAAGGACGTGCGCCAGGTGCTCACCAGCGCGCGCGACGAGCAGGTCGACCTTCAGCCGCGAGCGCTCGACACCTTGATCGACGGGGTACGAGCCAGCGGGCACGACGTCGTCTCCCGCGAGCTCGGCTCACCCCAGCCGATGCCTCCCGAGCTCGAGGTCGCGGCCTACCGGGTGTTGCAAGAGATGCTGACCAACGCCATCAAGCATGGCTCGCGCGACGAGGCGGTCTTCGTGGAGCGGCACTGGCCCGACGGGTCGTGGGCCGGTGAGTTGCGTATCGAGGTGCGCAACAGCGTGACACCGGGGCAAGCACTCAACGACGAGACCCGACCCGTCACCGCCGTCGGGCATAGCCAGCCCGTCGACGGGCAAGGACTGGCCGGCATGCAGCGGCGCCTCGAGGCCTGCGGCGGTCGGCTCGACGTGCGTCGACGCGAGGAGGAGAGCGGCACCACCTTCACCGCCACAGCCTGGGTGCCGGTGCGTACCGTGTCGCCGTGACCGATCCGATCAACGTGCTGCTGGTCGACGACCAGGACCTCTTCCGTGAGGGGGTCGCGGTCATCATCGATGCCCAAGAGGGCATGCGCGTCGTGGGCATGGCCGGCGACGGCATCGAAGCCGTACGTCTGGTTGACGAGCTCGCCCCCGACGTCGTCCTGATGGACATCCGGATGCCGGAGATGGACGGCGTCGAGGCGACCCGCCAGATCTTCGCGCAGCATCGAGTAGCCGCCCGATCTCGTCCGGTGCGGGTGGTGGTGCTGACCACCTTCAACCTCGACGACCGGGCCGCCACCGCGATTCGCCACGGCGCCAGCGGGTTTCTGCTCAAGGACACCACGCCGGTGATGCTGCGCGACGCCATCCGCACCGTTCATGCCGGCAACGCCGTGCTGGCGCCCGACGACCTGTCGACCCTGTTGGAGGGACGCTTCACCGAGCCCACTCCCACGCCGGCCGCCTACCTCGCGCTCACCGACAAGGAGCACGAGGTGTTCGGCGCGGTGGCTCGGGGTCTGTCGAACGCCGAGATCGCAGCGCAGGTCTTCGTTTCAGAATCAACGGTGAAGACACACGTGGGAGCGATCCTGCGCAAGCTCGATCTGCGCGACCGCGTGCAGATCGTGGTGTTCGCGCACGCGCATCGCTTGGTATGACCGAGGGCTTGGCGTGACCGAGGAACGAGGTCAGGCCAAGCATCGGTGGTCGAGCAAGGAGCACGGCCGAGGAACGAGGTCGTGACCGACGTGTCGAGACCCCCGCAGCCGGCACGACCACGTCAGTCGGCTCACCGGGTCTCGACGACGCTCGCTGCGCTCGCTGCTCGACCACCGGGC
>JBAUWM010000300.1:0-5534 GCA_049583775.1 Nocardioides sp. | reverse complement strand
TCATCGAGGCGATGAAGATGGAGCAGCCGCTCAAGGCCCACAAGGCCGGAACGGTCACCGGACTGACCGCGACGGTCGGTGAGACGGTGACCAATGGTGCGGTCATCTGCGAGCTCAAGGACTGACGCCCCCGGTCGCGGCTCTGCCCTCTCGGGGCAGGCCGTCGTGGCCGGCATCGTGGCCGCGATCGTCGGGTTCACCTCGTCGTTCGCGGTAGTGCTGGCCGGGCTGACCGGCGTCGGTGCATCGGCGAGCGAGGCGGCTTCCGGCCTGCTCGTGCTCAGCCTCACCATGGGCCTGGGCAGCATCGTCTTCTCGTGGCGTGGCCGGATCCCGGTGACGCTGGCCTGGTCGACCCCGGGGGCCGCGCTGCTGGCCGGCGCCACGGTGCCCGACGGCGGGTACGCCGATGCGGTCGGCGCGTTCGTGGTGGCTGGCCTGCTGTACGTCGCGACCGGCCTGATCCGACCGCTGGGCGACTGGGTGGCGAAGATCCCGATGCCGCTGGCCAACGCCATGCTCGCCGGCATCCTGTTGATCTTGTGCGTCGACCCCTTCCTGGCTCTAGCCGACGACCCCGCCGCTATCGCGCCCGTGCTGGTGACCTGGCTGGTGCTGATGCGGGTGGCGCGTCGGTGGGCCGTGCCGGGGGCGTTGGCCGCAGCAGTCGTGGTCGTGGTGGTGAGCGGGTCACTCTCCGACGTGCGCGCAAGCGACCTGGCACCGCAGCTCACGTGGACCACGCCGACCTTCGACCTCGTGACGGTGGTGGCGATCGGGCTGCCGTTGTACCTGGTGACGATGACCAGCCAGAACATCCCGGGCGTGGCAGTGCTGTCGTCGTTCGGCTACCGCGCTCCCCTGCAGCCAGCGCTGACCTATTCGGGCGCGGCAACGGTGGCCACTGCCGGCCTCGGTGGCTACTCCATCAACCTGGCGGCCATCTCGGCTGCTCTGTCGGCCGGCCCTGCGGCGCACGAGGACGCCACTCGCCGCTGGGTGGCTGGCACCTCGACCGGCGTCACCTACCTGCTGCTCGGCCCACTGGCAGCGCTCGTGACCACGGTGGCCGCGGCCGCGCCGACCGGGGTGATCGCCGCCGTGGCCGGGCTCGCCCTGCTCGGCACGTTCGGTGCGGCGGCGGCGTCCGCGTTGGCCGATCATCGCCTCCGCGAGGCGGCGGCCCTCACGTTCGTGGTGGCGGCATCGGGGCTGACCCTGGGGGGCATCGGCGCAGCCTTCTGGGCCCTCGTGGCCGGCGGCGCCTACCTGCTGGTGATGACGGTGCGGCCGATAGCCTCCCGCCATGACGCCTCCTGAAGTTCGCCAGTCCCCCGACTGCATCGTCGTCGGAGCCGGGTTGGCCGGGCTGGTCGCCACCCACGAGCTGGCGCTCGCGGGCAAGCGGGTGCTGGTGATCGACCAGGAGAACCGGCACAACCTCGGCGCCCAGGCGTTCTGGTCGCTGGGTGGGCTCTTCTTCGTCGACTCCCCCGAGCAGCGTCGGATGGGCATCAAGGACTCGAAAGAGCTGGCCCTCCAAGACTGGTTCGGTTCCGCCGGGTTCGACCGACTCGAAGGACCTCTCGACCAGGATGTGTGGCCGCGACGTTGGGCCGAGGCCTACGTGGAATTCGCTGCCTCCGAGAAGCGTGACTACGTGCGGGCCCTCGGTCTGAAGTCGGTGCCGATGGTGGGGTGGGCCGAACGCGGCGCGGCCGATCCGCAAGGCCACGGCAACTCGGTGCCGCGGTTCCACCTGACGTGGGGCACCGGCCCCGAGGTCGTGCGGATCTTCCAGGAGCCGGTCGAGAACGCGGAGCAGCGTGGTCTCGTCGAGTTCGCCTTCCGCCACCAGGTCGACGAGCTGGTGGTCGAGGACGGCGTCGTCGTCGGCGTGCGTGGATCAGTGCTTGCGCCCGACGAGTCACCTCGCGGCGTGAAGTCTTCGCGGGAGGTGAGCGGTGATTTCGAGCTGAGAGCTCCAGCCGTGATCGTCACCTCCGGTGGCATCGGCGGCAACCACGACCTCGTGCGTGAGACCTGGCCAGTCGAGCGGATGGGCCCGGCCCCCAAGCACCTGATCTCGGGGGTTCCGGCCCACGTGGACGGCCGGATGCTCGCGATCACCGAGGCAGCTGGCGCCCGGATCGTGAACCGCGACCGCATGTGGCACTACACCGAGGGCATCCACAACTGGGACCCGATCTGGCCCGAGCACGCGATCCGAATCATCCCCGGGCCGTCGTCGCTGTGGCTAGACGCCAACGGCAAGCGGTTCCCGGCCCCCAACTTTCCCGGGTGCGACAACCTCGGCACGATGCGCGAGATCCTCGCCACCGGCTATGACTACTCGTGGTTCGTGCTGACCCAGTCGGTGATCGAGAAGGAGTTCGCGCTCTCTGGCTCGGAGCAGAATCCCGACATCACCGAGAAGGACCTCAAGATCCTCGTGAAGAGTCGCCTCGCCAAGGGCGCGCCCGGGCCGGTGGAGAAGTTCAAGGAGCACGGCGAAGACTTCGTGGTGGCCCACACGGTGTCCGAGCTCGTGGCTGGCATGAACCGGCTATCCCGCGGACCGGCCCTCGACCCGGCCGCCATCGAGGCGATGTTGGTAGCGCGCGACCGCGAGATCGACAACGACTTCTCCAAGGACGCCCAGCTGATGCTCGTGGCCAACGCGCGTCGCTCGCGCACCGACAAGCTCGTGCGCGTTGCCAAACCGCACAAGTTCCTCGATCCCGAGCACGGTCCGCTCATAGCGGTGCGACTCAACATCCTGACCCGTAAGACCCTCGGCGGCATCGAGACCAACCTTCAGTCACAAGCCATGGCTCCCGGTGGCGAGCCGGTGCCGGGCCTGTACGCCGCGGGCGAAGTGGCCGGCTTCGGCGGCGGTGGCGTGCACGGCTACAACGCGCTCGAGGGCACCTTTCTCGGCGGGTGCATCTTCTCCGGCCGCGCGGCTGGCCGTGCGGTTGCCGCCCTCACACCGCGATCGTGAGCCCGATCGTCACCTCGTCGTCGAGCTCGACCCCCTCGGCCCGGCGCACGGCCAGCTTCAGCGGGACGATGTAGCCGCCGTCCTTCGGCCACAGCGACGTCGTCCAGGTTGATCCGCCCAAGGTGACGGTGACCGGGATCATCCCCCAGCCATACGTCACTAGCGCCGCTGCGGCCTCGATGGCCGCGCACTCGTCATCCGGCACCGCCACGAAGTGGTGCGGCGCTGGTCCGCGCCAGTAGTAGACCCTGCCGGTGAACTCGAGCTTCACGGGTTCACGGTGCCAGTGCGCACAAACACTGCGCCACCTATCCTCGGCGGCGTGGGTGAGTTGTTGAGCGAGCCACGCCTCCAGGCTGAGGCCGGACCGGTCGTTTTCGCCCGAGGCGAAGACTATGTGCGTTACGTGCGCGGGTTGCGGGTGACGGGGAGCGCGGCAGCTGCCTCAATCCAGGCGAAGCGCGTCTACCGTGTCGAGCTCGACTGGTCCGAAAGAAGTCTGGACGGCAGTTGCACGTGCCCTCACTTCGCCGACGGCCACTTCTGCAAGCACCTCGTCGCGCTGGGTTTGGCAACCATCGACCACGTCCATGGGATGCCTCGCGATGTAGCGGAACCGCTGCCTGCTCCGATCGACGTCCTCGTGCGGTCCATGACCGAGGAGCAGCTGCGCGATCTCGTTCTCGAGCTCGCGACCCGCGAAGAGTCGGTGTTGCGACTGCTTGCGCTGCGCGCCGCGACCCAGGCCGAGGTGCCGACAGGGTTGGCCGATGACCTCCTCGAGATGACCCGATCTGCCCTGGCCACGCGAGGACTCATCGACTACCGGCGATCGTTCGAGGTCGCACGTGACGCCGAAGAAGTGTTGGACCAACTCGAAGAAGTTCTCGAGGTCGGCGCCGCGGACGCCGCCGCCCCAGCACTGCTCAAAGCAACAACCCGGTTACGGACGCTCACGCTCAACGCAGACGATTCAGGAGGCGTGATCGGAAATGCCAGCCAGCGCTCCGTCGACCTCTATGCGCGGGCCTGCCGCGAGGGCAACCCCGACCCCGCCAAGCTGGCGCGGTGGCTGCTGAAGTTCCGCGCTGACTCCCCTGGTTGGCCGCAAGTGCAACTGCACAACTTCGTCGCCGCCTTCGATGATCACGCCCTTGCGACATATCGCAAGGGTGTCGATGCTCTCGCGGACAAGCTGGCTGCGGCCGACCGTTGGCAGCAGACCGACGTGCGCGACATGCAGGTCGAATTGGCCGACCACGACAGCGACGTCGACCGAGCGGTGCACCTGCTCTCGATCGACGACGAACACGTGATGTACGGGGCGATCGTCAATAGACTCAAAGCCGCCGGACGATCCGATGACGTCATCGCGTGGATGGACCGCGCCGTGACCAAGGGCAGGTTGTCGCTCCATCAGGGAACTCAAAACTACTGGCTTCACCCCCAAGACGTCGCAGACACCTACCGTGACGTGGGGCGGCTGGAGGACGCACTAGCCGTGTTCCGGTCAGTCTTTCGCGGGCGACCCGGTGTCGAGGCCTACCGCATGCTGCTCGACTTCGCTCGCGGCGAGGGGTGCGAGGAGCAGGAAAGAGCGTGGGCCATCGAGCACGCCCGCCAAAGCGCCACACGCGCGGGGGGAAATGGCGCGGTGCTTATCGAGCTGGCGCTGAACGACCACGACCTCGATGCGGCCTGGGACGCAGCCACGACCTTTGGGCCAGGTCACGGGTGGGGCCCCCTGGCCAGGGCCAGCGCAGTCGATCGCCCGATCGCCGCGGCCGGCCTCTACAAGCCGCACCTAGAACAGGAACTGAAGTACGCAGACACGCGCAAGTACCCGCCGATAGCCAAGACACTCGTCACCATGAAGGAGCTCTACGAGCGCGGAGGACGACCGGCCGACTTCGACGAGTACCTAGCGGGTGTGCGTGAGACTTACGCGAAGCGCACATCGCTCATGCGCGCTCTGGATAAACATGGGCTGTAGGTCCACCGCCGAGTCGGCACAACGTTGCGCCGACTCGGCAAAATAGTTCGGAATCTCCTGTGGTTGAGCCAGATTCTCGGATCAGACTGTCGGTGCCTAGTGCTTGACTAGACCACATGAAGGACGACGGCAACAGCACCCGATCGGGCCACCCGATCGCCGTGCTCACCGAGCGTCTGCACCACGACCTCGACTCCATCACCGACGTCGCAACCTGGTCACTCAACCCTGCCGAGACCCGCAACCTCCTGGTCCGCCTCACCCGAGCGACAGCACGCCTGGCCGAGGTCGAGTCCCGCGTGTTCAGCCACGCCGAGGAGATCGCGGCTGGTGTCGAGACCGGCGCCACCTCCACTGCGAACTGGCTGGCCCACACCACAAGAGTCACTCGGCCGACCGCACATCGAAAGGCCCACCTCGCCAAAGCGCTCGCGGTCCACGAGACCACACAGGGAGCCCTGGGCCGTGGCGAGGTCCATGTCGACCAAGCCGCGGTGATCACCGCCACGGTCGACGCGCTGCCCGAGGACCCAGCGG
>JBAUWM010000299.1:0-4038 GCA_049583775.1 Nocardioides sp. | reverse complement strand
GAGCAGGGCAGCACGACGTCGATGCATGGAGGGAGCTCCTGGAGATGGTTCGAGAGGGCGTTGAACGAACCGTAGTGACGTACGTCACGCAAGGGAAGGGGAGCCGGCTCAGCCGAAGGGGAGAGGTTCGGGGGCCAGGGATACGGCACGTGCGCGGTCGGCAGTCAGACCCCGTCTGTGGTGTTGGCGACACAGCACCTCGTAGGCCACCTCGGCCGGGGGGCCGCCGCGCTCGTCGACGTCACCCACCACGATCACCTCGCCCTCGGTGACCATGATGCCGTCCTCGGTGCGGGCGTTGTGGGTGGCGCGCTTGCCGCACCAGCACAGCGCCTCGACCTGAAGCACGTGCATGCGGTCAGCCAGCTCGACGAGCCGTTGGCTTCCCACGAACAGATCGGTGCGGAAGTCGCTGAGGATGCCGAACGCGAACACGTCGATCTGCAACTCGTCGACCACCTTCGCGAGCTGGTCGATCTGTGGCCGCGTGTAGAACTGGGCCTCGTCGCAGATCATGAAGTCGATCCGGGCGCCGTGGGTGAGCGCATCGACCACGTAGCGCCAGAAGTCGAACGCCGCGTCGACCTCGATGGCCTCGTGGGTGAGGCCAAGGCGGCTGGAGAGCACCGCCTCGCCGGCCCGGTCGTGCGCGGTGAAGATACGACCGATCCGGCCACGCACCGCGTGGTTGTGGTTCGTCTGCAGGGCCAAGGTGCTCTTGCCGGAGTCCATGGTGCCGGTGAAGAAGTGCAGTTCAGCCACGCGCCGGATCCTCTCACGCCCAACTCGGCGGAGTCGGGTTCAGGGCTCCGGGGTCACGAGGTCCGGATCGACGAAGAGGTCCTCGCTCTTGAGGATCTCGGCGTCGAGTGCCTCGTCGAAGTCGGCTGCCACGTGTTGGGGCGAGGGAGGCCGCGGGCCAAGTGTGGAGACCGCCTTGTCGATTGCTCGCGAGACGTCGATCGTGCGGGCGGCCAGTACGTAGGGCTTCTCGAGCTCACGAGCGACGTACTTGGCGACGAACCCACGCAGCTCACCCTCGACATTGGCGGCGTGCTGAGTGATCGAGGCACGCAGGCCCTTGGCCTTGAGCCGGATGACGACCTGCTCGCTGCTCGGCGTGACGACGTCCAGGACGATCGCGAGGTCGGCATGGGCGCGCGCTACCAAGGTCAGCGGCACCACGATGTCGGCGATGAACCGGTGCTTGTCCATGCCGAGGTCGATCACGAATTCAAGGGAGACCGGCAGGTCGACCCGGAACGAGACGGGGGAGACGTTGGTGCGCTCGCCCACGGCCGCGCCGATCTCGCCACGCGCGGTCACCTTGACGAGGCGACCCGGGCCGACTCCCATCGGGCCGACGTCGATGGGCTGGCCTGCCAGCACGTTGATGCCGGCCAACACCCGCTCGGTCGTCACCGCAGTCGTGAAGAACTCCACGCCCCAGTCGGCGTAGCTGATCGCCTCGTCAGTCATCGGGATCGTCTAGGCGTGCCAGCCAGGTCGCGAACCGCTCGACGGCGGTCTCGAACTCCGGGTGCGAGTCGGTGAAGGCCTGCAGTTGCTCGGCGATCCACGCCAGGGAGACCTCCTCGTCACCCCGACGCTTTTCGAGCTCCTCGATGCCGCGGTCGGTGAAGTACAAAGCAGGTGCCTCCTCTTGGCTCACTGCGTCTCGACACGCCGGTCCCGGTCTCGCAAGCTCGACCGAGGGGCTCGCTCGACGACCAACAACAGATTCATCCTCGTGCCCCGGATGTCCCTGCTAGGCAAATGCCTTGTCGAGCAGGTCCTTCTGCTCGGCGAGGTGACGCTTGACCGTGCCCACCGACGGCGACGACGACGCCTCACGGCTCACCCGCTCGACGGTGGCGTCGACGTCGGGCCACACGTTCAACTGGTAGTCGGGCCACGGGCCGTTGTTCGCAGGCTCGTCCTGCACCCACCGCACCTGCTTGAGATGTGGGTAGCGCGCGATCTCTGCCTTGATGTCGTCGATCGGCCGCGGGTACAACTGCTCCACGCGGGCGATGGCGAAGCGCTCGCTGTTCTCACGCTTGGCTCGGTCGACCATGAGATCCCAGGTGATTCGACCCGAGCAGAGCAGCAGCGTGTCGACCTTCTCCTGGTCGGCCTCGACGTCGCCGATGAACGGACGGAACGTGCCGTCAGTGAAGTCGGACGGCTGCGAGGCAGCTTCCTTGCGCTTGAGCATCGACTTCGGCGTGAACACGATCATCGGCTTGTGAGCCTGGCCGAGTGCGTGACGCCGCAGCAGGTGGAAGTACGACGCCGGGGTCGAGGGCTGAGCGACCACGAACGCCTCGTCGGCCGCCATCTGCAAGAAGCGCTCGATGCGCGCCGACGAGTGGTCAGGGCCTTGGCCCTCATACCCGTGGGGCAGCAGCAGGACGACGCCAGACTGCTGACGCCACTTGGTCTCACTCGAGGTGATGAACTCATCGATGACGGTCTGGGCGCCGTTCACGAAGTCACCGAACTGGGCCTCCCACAGCACCAGCGCGTCCGGACGAGCCACGGAGTAGCCGTACTCGAAGCCGAGCGCGGCGTATTCGGAGAGCAACGAGTCGTAGAGGTAGAACTTCGCTTGGTCCTCAGTCAGCGACGCCAGCGGCGTCCACTCGTCCGCGTTCGTGCGGTCGATGATCGTGCCGAAGCGCGACACAAAGGTGCCTCGACGCGAGTCCTGACCAGCGAGGCGGACCGGACGACCGTCCATCAGCAGGGCGCCGAGGGCGAGGATCTCGCCGGTGCCCCAGTCGATCGGCCCATCCGTGATCGCGGCGGCACGTCGCTGCAGTTGCGGCATCACCTTGGGGTGCACCGTGAAGCCCTCGGGGGGGGTGACGTAGGCGTCGGCGATCCGCTTGAGGCACTCGACCGGGATCGCGGTCTTCGTCTCGCCGCGGGTCTTGTCCGGGTAGTCGGGAACCGTGGTCCACTCGGGCGGCTCGGAGGAGGCGTCCTTGACCTCGGTGAAGACCCGCTCCAACTGCTGTTGGTAGTCGGCGAGGACCTGCTCAGCTTCCTCGATCGTGATGTCGCCGCGACCGATGAGCGACTCGGTGTAGAGCTTGCGCACCGAGCGCTTCTGCTCGATCAGGTCATACATGAGTGGCTGGGTGTACGACGGGTCGTCGCCCTCGTTGTGGCCGCGACGGCGGTAGCAGACCAGGTCGATCACGACGTCCTTGTTGAACGCCTGGCGGTACTCGAACGCCAGCCGAGCCACGCGGATGCATGCCTCGGGGTCGTCGCCGTTCACGTGGAAGATCGGTGCCTGCACCATGCGTGCGACGTCGGTGCAGTACAGCGACGACCGCGATGAGCCGGGGGAGGTGGTGAACCCGACCTGGTTGTTGACGACGACGTGGATCGTGCCGCCGGTGCGGTAGCCGCGCAGCTGACTGAGGTTGAGCGTCTCCGCCACCACGCCCTGGCCGGCGAACGCCGCGTCGCCGTGCACGAGAAGCGGCAGCACGGGGTAGAAGTCCGAGCCCTGGTCGAGCACGTCCTGCTTGGCGCGCGCGATGCCCTCCAGGACCGGGTCGACTGCCTCGAGGTGCGACGGGTTCGCCGCCACCGAGACCTTGATCCGGTCTCCGGATCCGGCCACGAACTCACCCTCGGCGCCGAGGTGGTACTTCACATCGCCGGAACCCTGAACCGTGCGCGGGTCGATGTTGCCCTCGAACTCGCGGAAGATCTGGGAGTACTTCTTGCCCACGATGTTGGCGAGCACGTTCAGCCGGCCACGGTGGGCCATACCCATCGTGACCTCATCGAGCGACGCCTCAGCGGCTGCCTCGCAGATCTCGTCGATCACCGGGATCGTGGTCTCGCCGCCTTCGAGGCTGAACCGCTTCTGGCCGACGAACTTGGTCTGTAGGAAGGTCTCGAAGGCCTCGGCCTGGTTGAGCTTGAGCAGAATGCGCAGCTGCTCCTCGCGCGGCGTCTTCTCGTGCGGCCGCTCGACCCGCTCCTGGATCCACTGACGCTGCTCGGGATCCATGA
>JBAUWM010000298.1:0-1657 GCA_049583775.1 Nocardioides sp. | reverse complement strand
GGGGTCATCCCCGCCGTCCTCAACGGCAAGAGCGAGGTGCTCGATCTCGGCCGCAAGCAACGCTTCCACTCCAAGGCTCAACGCCTCGCGATGGGGCTAGAGCAGCAGCACTGCCAGCATCTCGGCTGCGATGTCCCAGCAGGTGGCTGTCACGTGCACCACCGAGACCCCTGGGCAGCCGGTGGCCCTACCAACACTCACGACGCACAGCTTCTCTGCCCACGACATCACTCACTTGCGCACCGACCCACGCCGATGCGGACGTAGAGGGGTTTCGAGGCTCGCTCCGCTCGCACCTCAACCACCGCCGGTGGTTGAGGTGTGAGGAGCGCTAGCGACGAGCCTCGAAACCGGGTGAGCCGAGTGACGTCGCCGCGCGGCTTGCGGCGCCTCGATACGTCGCTCGTTCCTCGCGACTACTCGACGACCAAGGGGGTCGTGTACGCCGCGACGCAGAGGTCGAAGTCGTCGGCTGCGTCGGTCGGGTCGTCCAGGAAGCCGTCGATGGTGCACTGGGCGAGGGCGTGGGCCAGGTCGAGCAACTCGTCGACCGGCTTGATGCCGGTGGGCGGGAGCGTTGGCACCACGACGGGGGGCAGCGTCGGCTTCGGACCTGGCTCGGGAGCTGGTTCGGGGCTCGGCTCAGGCGTCGGCTCGGGTTCCGGCGTGGGCGACGGTTCGTCTGTGTCGGGTCCGCGGTGTGGACGTCGCGGCTTGTCGTCAGCGACGGGCAACGGCGTGAGGACGCCGGCCGACGTGACGAAGTTGGGCACCGACATGAACTCGCCGCTGACGTACTGACGCATCACGTCGAGCACGAGCGCGGCGTAGGACGTCGAGTGGTTGTAGCGGAGCAGCGCACCCCGTCGGCCGCTTTCGGTCGCGAGGTCGTCGCCGTCGGCGCACAGGTAGACCGCCGCGGCCAGCGCGGAGTCGTCGATGTCCTGCGGGTTGCGCTCGCCGTCGTCGTCGGCGTCGACACCGACCTCCGACCAGGTGGCGGGAAGGAACTGCATCGGGCCGACAGCGCGGTCGAACACCAAGTCTCCGTCGTGAACGCCCGCGTCGGTGTCTCGAATCACCGCAGTGCCGCGGGTGCCGTCGAGAGCCACTCCGATGATGGCGGGCACTGCGACGCCTCCGCTGCTCAGAGACGAGCCGCCGAAGCGCCCGTGGTCGGACTCGATCCGCCCTACGGCGGCCAGCAACTGCCACGGCAGATGGCACCCGGCGTCGGCGGCGTTGATCACGGTCTCGGCGCGCTGGTAGGCCGCCAGGGCGGCCGAGGGGATGCCGTTCGTGCTGGAGGTCTGGGTGATCTGACTGGCCTGCCCGCCGACGGCAGGTCGGGTCGTCGAACCGATCACGGCGGGCGAGGAGACCGACGCCGGTGAGGCGAACTGCAGCTGGTCGGAGGTTGTCGCAGCGGCGCGATCGTCTGATGCCGGCAGCTGGTCAGGCACGCTGCTGCCACACCCGGTCACTGCCAAGAGCGCGACCGTTGGCATCAGGTAGCGCACTCGGCGGGTGGTGCTGGCCATCGGGTTCCCTTCGTCAGACGTGTCATGACCAGGGTCCGTCAGGGTGGCGCAGATCGGGTTGTGAGCCAGCGACAAAGCTGAGCTGCGGAGTTGTGCGTCCGGCCAGCGCCGGGCGC
>JBAUWM010000297.1:0-7684 GCA_049583775.1 Nocardioides sp. | reverse complement strand
CGCCAGGACACCTAAACGTTCCCTAATCGCCGACGCGGTGATCGCGACCCGGTTCGTGTCGCTCGCCCGCGCGCGTGGGCAGAAGGGCTTGACGGCGGGTCGTAGTGGGCGCATTGGGTCGCTTCGGCCCCCTTGCAGTGAGTCGTTGCGGATTCGTCGATGAGGACGTTGCAGATTCGAAGCATCTGAGCGCGGAAGAATTTCAGACTCACGCATCGTCGGCAGCTGAGCGGAGATGCCGGAGGTGCTGTCGAGCTGGTACGGCGGCCTGTGCCACGGGCTCGTGCTTGGAGTCCCTGAGGAGGGAGACGACGCGGCGATCTCGGACATGGTCGAGCAGTGCGGGCAGATCAGAGGCCTCGTGTCGAGCAGGTGAGTACGTGGACTCACGCGCCACGTGACGGGCGTCCTTAGCGTTCGAACATGCTCTTCGGCCACCGTCTCTTCCTGCCCTACGTCTCCTGCCTGCTGGGTGTTCTCAGCCTGCTTTCGGTGCTCTGCTTCCACTTTCCAGAGCTGCTCACCAGCCAAGAGTTTCGGGTCGTCTACACCGACCAGTTCGCCCGAGGTCTCCTGCTCGTCGGTCTCGTCGCGGCGTTCATTCTCGGGACTGCCGCTGTCCTACGTCACCAGAGCCGTCCGGTCGCCCTGACCGGGGTCGGTGCCGCGACACTGGCTGTGCTGCTCGGGGGCACCGACGTCCAGGTCGACGAGATTGGTCAGACGCCCTACTCACTTGGCCTCGACTGGTTCGTGCTCTCGCTCTTCTTCTCAGCGCTCGTGTTCATCCCGCTCGAGCACTACTTCGCCCGCCAGCAGACGCCGGTGCTGCGGCCGGGGTGGCGTACCGACCTCGGCTACTTCTTCTTGAGCCACGTGCTGGTGCAGTTCATTCTCATCCTGGTCACGGCCGCGTCGTCCACCCTCGCGTCCGCCCTGGCCATTGCGGTGATGCGTGACGCCGTCGGCTCGATGCCCGCGTGGGGGCAGTTCCTGCTGGCGGTGTTCGTCGCCGATCTCGCCCAGGCAACCCTGCACCGGGCCTATCACCGGGTCTCGGTTCTGTGGCGCTTCCACGCGGTGCACCACTCCAGTCGCGACCTCGACTGGTTGGCCGGCTCGCGGATCCACTTCGTCGAGACGGTCGCGACTCGCAGCGCGGTGCTGCTGCCTCTGCTGGTGCTGGGCTTTTCGACCTCGATCCTCAACGCCTACGTCATCCTCGTGGGGCTCCAGGCCGTGGTGGCCCACGCCAACATCGGCGTCCGGTTCGGCTGGCTGGAGTACGTGCTGGTGCTGCCGCGCTACCACCACTGGCACCACGCGCGGCACGTCGACTACTGGGACCGCAACTACGCGATCCACCTGCCGATCATCGACATGCTGATGGGCAGCTTCAAGCTTCCGCAAGACGGGAGCTGGCCCGAGGAGTACGGCGTCCTGCGCCTGGAGACGGTGCCGCACGGCATCGTGGCCCAGCACCTGATGCCGTTTCGCACCACCCGCGAGTTCGCCGACTACGTGAGCTGAGGCGCTGGCGTGAGTCGCGACACCAACTGCCGCGGCGGTAGCGCTCCCCCGTGGGTGTGATCCGCGCACTGACGTGGTTGGGGCATGGTCGGTGAAGAAGGCCCGACTCGCACGGAAAGGCGCATGATGAAGCTCAGCCACCCCGGCACCGGAATCTGGATCCTGCTCACCTACGTGATCGGGGGCGTCGCGGTGCTGTTCGTGATGCTCGCCATCGCTGGCTTCACCCTCGACTGGTGGTAGCCGGCGGCGATCGCGAGAGGGACTCCGCCGAGCTCATCAGGTCTGGCACCCCCAGACGGTGCCCCCGTCAGGCATCGTGACCTCGCAGTGGCTAGGACTTCACCGCGAGCACGGGACAGTCGGCCTCAAGGATCACCCGCTGCGAGACGCTGCCCATGATGAGCTTGCCGACCGGTGTGCGTCGCCGGACGCCCACCACGATCAGCCGGGCGCGCTCGGTCTCTGCCGCCTGCAAGATGGCGTCGGCGACGTCAGGGACGACGTCGTGCCGAACGTCGACATCGACACCGTCGGAGCGCAGTGTCTCGGTCAGGCTGGCGATGTCCGACTCGTCGGCGAAGCCACGATCGACGAGGCTCTGACCCGACGTCAGATTGAGCACCACCAGACGCTCGCGGGTTCCCCGAGCCTCGGCGGCGGCGTGCGTGACGGCTGCTCGTCCGTGCTGGTCGGGGGTGAAGGCGGCGATGATGCTCATACGTCGACGCTCCTGCGGCTCGTCTCGGACTCGGTGGTGGCAGCTGGCGCTGGTGGCTTGCGGAAGCCGTTGACGAGCAGGACGGCGAACAGCAGCGCCATCAGCACGTAGACCGCGATGGCGACCGGCTCGCCCCACAGGGTGCTCACGTCGCCGTCGGAGAGCTTCAGCGCTCGGGCCAGCTGCTCCTCCAGGCGGGGCCCGAGGATGACGCCGATGATGAGCGGCAGCACCGGCACGCCGAACCGACGCATGGCCACGCCGAGCCCGCCTAGGAGGAGCAGCAGCGTGAGGTCGAAGGCTTGGAAGTTGACCGTGTAGGCGCCGAGCGAGGCGAAGAAGAGGATGCCGGCGTACAGGTAGGGGCGGGGGATCTGCAGCAGCTTGGCCCAGATCGGCGCCATCGGGAGGTTGATGACCAACAGCAGCGTGTTGGCCACGAACAGGCTGGCCAGCAGCGCCCAGACCAGGGCGGGCTGGTCGTCGAGCAGAGCGGGTCCGGTCGGGATCCCGTAGCTCTGGATCGCCACCAGGATCACCGCAGCGGTAGCCGTGGTGGGGAGTCCCATCGCCAACAGCGGAACCAGGGTTCCGGCGGCCGAAGCGTTGTTCGCAGCCTCAGGCCCGGCGACTCCTTCGATGGCGCCCGTGCCGAACTCCTCGGGGTGCTTGCTCAGCTTCTTCTCGGTCACGTAGCTCAAGAACGTCGGCACCTCGGCACCACCGGCCGGCAGCGCACCGAAGGGGAAGCCGAATGCGGTGCCCCGTAGCCACGGCTTCCAGGAACGCTTCCAGTCGAGCTTGCTCATCCAGGGCTGTCCGACCGGGATCACCTCGAGCGGGCGGCGCCGCAGGTGCGCCGCCACCCAGAGGGCCTCGCCGATCGCGAAGATGGCGACGGCCACCACGACGATGTCGATTCCATCAGCCAACAGGGGTTGGTCAAAGGTGAGGCGAGCCTGACCGGTCGAGGTGCCGACCAGTCCGATTGCAAGGCCGAGGAAGAGTGCGATGAAGCCGCGCAGCTTCGAGCGCCCCAGCACGGTGGTGACTGCGACGAGCGCCAGGACCATGATCGCGAAGTACGACGGGTCGCCGAGCTGGACGACGAGGTCGGCCACCCGCGGCAGCAGCAGCACCAGCAAGATCGTGCCGATCGTGCCCGCGACGAAGGAGCCGATGGCGGCGGTGGCCAGGGCCTGCGACGCGCGCCCGGCCTTGGCCATCTTGTTGCCCTCGATCGCGGTGATCACCGACGAGGACTCCCCCGGGGTGTTCAGCAGGATCGAGGTGGTCGACCCGCCGTACATGCCTCCGTAGTAGATGCCGGCGAACATGATGATCGCGCTCTGCGGCGAGACGCTGTAGGTGACCGGCAGCAGAAGCGCCACGGTCATGGCCGGCCCGATGCCGGGCAGCACGCCGACGGCGGTGCCGAGCAGCACGCCGAGCACGGCGAAGAGCAGGTTGGCCGGGGTGAGGGCGGCCTGGAACCCGTCGAGCAGCAAGTCCATCAGAGGATCCCGTCCAAGATGCCAGCTGGGATCGGGATGCCGAGACCCAGGTAGAAGCCGTACCACGTGCCGAACGACAGGGCGGCGCCGATGGCGACGTCCTTGATGTGCGTGCGGCTGCCGAGCGCGGCGGCGGTGCCCGCGAAGAGCAGCGCGCCGGTGATGGCCCAGCCGAGCCAGTCGATCAGGGCGATGTTGAGCACGAAGACTCCAGCGAGCAGCGCGACGGTGCGCCAGTCGCTGCCGGCCGTGAGGTCGATGTCCTCGCCGTCCTCGGCCTCGGGCACGTCGCCGCGCGCGGTGGCGATGGCGAGCAGGACGCCGAGCACCAGCAACGCGATGCCAACCACGTAAGGCATGGCGTAGGGCTGCACGGGTTGGTCGGCGAACCCGTCGGTCAGGGTGGTGGCGTCGTAGACGACGTAGCCGCCGGCGATGACGAGAAATCCGGCGAGGCCGTACTGAGCGCGATCGACGATCGGACGCCGGTCTCGCTCGACCCCGGTGCTCGTCGGGCTAGTGGTGGTCATGCGAGTCCCAGCTCCTTCAGGGTGTCTTCGACGCGGTCGTCCTGCTCGGTGAGGAACGTGGCGAACTCCTCGCCGGTCGCGAAGTTGTCGCTCCAGCCGTTGCGCTCGAGGGCCTCTTGCCACTCGGGCGTCTCGTGCATGGCGGTGAAGAGGTCGACGAGGTACTCGACGTGCTCCTCGGTGATGCCGGGAGGTGCGAGCACCCCGCGCCAGTTGGTGAAGATGAGGTCGATGCCCTCTTCGGTCAACGTCGGGGCGTCGACCTGGTCGAGCCGTTCGGCACCGGAGACCGCGAGCACGCGTAGCGAGCCGTCGTCGATCTGACCCTCGAACTCGCCGAGCCCTGAGGTGCCGACGTCGATCTTGGAGCCGAGCAGCGCCGTGGTGAGCGGGCCGCCGCCGTCGTAGCTGACGTAGGTGACGTCGTTCGGGTCGATGCCGACCTCCTGGGCCAGCTGCATCGGGAACAGGTGATCGGGTCCGCCGTTGCTCGAGCCGCCGCCGATGGTGACCGAGCCGGGGTCGGCGACCCAGGCGTCCACGAGGTCCTGCACGGTCTTGAAGGGTGAGTCGGCCGGCACCAGCAGGCCTTCCTGCTCCTCGACCAAGCGCGCGATCGGCGTCATGTCGGAGACCCGGGCGTCGGACTGGTTGGTGTAGACCGCACCCACGACGCCGAGGCCCATCGTCATGACGAGGTCGTCGGCGCCCTCGGAGTTGGCGAGTCGTTGCATGGCGACGGTGCCGCTGGCGCCGAGCACGTTGGTGACCTCGAAACGTCCGGTGAGGTCGTTGTCCTCCAACGCCTTGGCAGCAGCCCGACCCGTGAGGTCGTAACCGCCGCCCGGACTGTTGGGGATCATCATCTGCAAGCGGCGGTTGTCGGGATCGTCAGATCCGCGAGTGACCCCGCACGCGGTGCTGGTGAGCGCCAAGGCGAGGGCGAGGCCCGCGGCGGACGCTGCACGCAACACTCGCGCGCTGCCGGTTCGGTGGTGTGATGTAGGTGACACGCTGAGGAGCATGCGCCCTCGATGTGGCGGTCGTCACCGTTGCGATAGCAAAGGAGATTGTGGTCGTTGTGGTCGCGCGCCGTCGTGAGCTGACACTGGCTGCCCAGTTCTTGGCGCTCCAGCTCGGTGTCATCGCCGTCGTGCTGTTCATCGTCGGTGTGATCAGCGTGCGGCAGTCGACGTCGACCTTTGCGGCCGAGCGCGGAACAGCCATGCGGTCGGTGGCCGAGTACGTCGCGAACATCGAGCCCGTGCGGCTCGGGCTCGCCGACGCGACGAGCGACGCCGATCTAGCGCGAAGCCTGGCCCCCCTGGTCGACCGCGGTCTGAACCTCTCGGGTGCCTCGGACGTCTACATCGTGTCAACAGCAGGGGTCGTGCTCGCTGCCTCCGAGCCCTCGCTGGTGGGCGAGCGAGCCGAGCTCGGTGCCAGTGATGCACTTCAGGGGCGGGGGTGGGTGGGCGAGGTCGACGGTGCCGACGGCTCCGCAGTCGCTGCGCACGCGCCGATCTACGACGATGCGGGAGACCTGCAGGGGCTGGCCGTGGCGGAGCAGACCTACCCCTCGGTTGCCGATCGGCTGACCGGGGCGGCGAGCGACCTGGCGCTGTACCTCGGGCTCGGAGCGGCGCTGGGCATTGTGGGGTCCTACGTCGTGTCGCGAGTGGTGCGCCGCCGCACCCAAGGCCTGGCGCCCACGCAGATCGCGCACCTGGCCGACCATCGCGAAGCGCTGCTGCACAGCATCCGCGAGGGCGTCGTGGCCGTCGACACCGACGACCGAGTCACGATGATGAACGACGCCGCCCGACACACGCTCGAGATCACTGGCGACCCGACCGGACGAGTGGTGCACGACCTCGGACTCGATCCCCACGTCGTCTCGTTGCTCGTCGGTGACGAGGGGGACGACGTGCATGACGCGGTTGCTCTCGTGGGCACGCGAGTGCTGGTGCTCAACCGCAGGTCGGCGTCGTCGCGTGGACGCGGCATCGGCAGCGTCACCACGCTGCGTGATCGCACCGAACTGCTCTCGCTGCAAGGCCAGCTGAGCTCGAACCTGTCGATGACCGACACGCTGCGCGCCCAGACCCACGAGTTCGACAACCGGCTGCACACCATCTCGGGCTTGATCCAGCTCGGCGAGTTCGACGAAGTCCGAGCGCTCGTCGGCACGCTCACCCAACGACGCTCCGAGATGGCCGATGCGGTGGCGGCCCGGATCGCTGATCCCGCGCTCGCCGCCGTGATCATCGGCAAGGACGCCGCCGCCGAGGAACGCGGTGTGCAACTCGTGCTCGATCCGGGATCACAGCTGCCGGAGCTGGACCCCGAGGCATCGGCCGATCTCACCACCATGGTCGGCAACCTCATCGACAACGCAGTCGACGCCTGCGCCGGATCGACCGATGCGCTCGTCGAGGTATGGATCACCACGATTGAAGGAAGCGCACATGTGCGCGTGCGTGACAACGGACCGGGTGTGCCAGAAGAGCTGAGGGACGCCGTCTTCGTGCGCGGCTTCTCCACCAAGCCCGACGTACTGGGCGGTCGCGGCATCGGATTGCCTCTGGTGCGCTTGATCGCTACCCAACGAGGGGGTCGTGTCGACGTCGGATCGACCGACGACGGTGGAGCCGAGTTCACCGCGACGGTGCCGCTGGGCCACGTCCGACCGGGTAGGGCCGAACACCGGCAGGATGATGACTCGTGATCCGCGTGCTCATCGTCGACGACGACTTCATGGTGGCCCGCATCCATGCGCGCTTCGTGGAGCAGGTCGACGGGTTCGAGGTGGCCGGGACCGCCCACACCGGCGCCGACGCCCTCCGGCTCGTCGATGAAGCGAACCCTGATCTGGTGCTGCTCGACGTGCATCTGCCTGACATCAGCGGACTCGAGGTCCTCGATGCCTTGCGCCGCGACGGCAAGCACACCGCCGTCATCATGGTGACTGCCGAGCGCGGGGCCGACGCCGTGCGGGCGGCCCTGCATGGTGGCGCCATGCAGTACCTCGTGAAGCCCTTTGAACACGCCGACCTGGCCGAGCGGTTGACCAGCGTGGCCACGTCTCTGGGGGTGCTCGCCAGCGGACCGGCCGATCAAGCGGCCATCGATCGTGCCTTCGGCGGGGCCCCCCGCGGCTCGACCGGAGCGATGCTGCCGAAGGGGCTCAGTCAGGAGACCGCCAACCTCGTGCTCGCAGCCATCCGGGAACGCTCAGAGGTCTCCGCGTCCGAAGCTGGCGCCTTGCTCGGCCTCTCCCGCGTCACCGCGCGTCGCTACCTCGAGCACTTCGTCGCCTCCGGCGTTGCCGAGGTTCGGCTGCAGTACGGCTCCGCTGGTCGACCGCAACGCCACTACCACCTGACGTA
>JBAUWM010000296.1:0-6711 GCA_049583775.1 Nocardioides sp. | reverse complement strand
CCTTGCCGATCGTCGGATCGGCGGCGGAGATCGAGGCGACCTGGGCGATCTCGGACTTGTCGTCGATCTCCTTGGCCTGGCTCTGGATGTCGGCCACCGCGGCTTCGACGGCCTTTTCGATGCCGCGCTTGAGACCGAGCGGGCTGGCGCCGGCGGCCACGTTGCGGAGGCCTTCCTTCACGAGGGCCTGGGCGAGCACGGTGGCGGTGGTGGTGCCGTCACCAGCGATGTCGTTGGTCTTGGTGGCCACCTCCTTGGTGAGCTGGGCGCCGAGGTTCTCGAACGGGTCGTCGAGCTCGATCTCGCGAGCGACGGTCACCCCGTCGTTGGTGATCGTGGGGGCGCCCCACTTCTTGTCGAGGACGACGTAGCGGCCCTTGGGGCCGAGCGTCACCTTGACTGCGTTGGCGAGCGCGTCAACGCCACGCTCGAGGGCGCGGCGGGCGTTCTCGTCGAACTCCAGGATCTTGGGCATCTGGATGTGACTCCTTCATACAGGCTGAGAAAGGGGTGAGGGTCCCGGCGCAGACGCGTACGCCCGTGCCGAGACCCTCAGGAAAATCAGGAAACGACAGCCAAGACGTCGCGCGCGGAGAGGATGAGGTACTCCTCGCCGGCGTACTTGACCTCGGTGCCGCCGTACTTGCTGTAGATGACCTTGTCGCCGAGCGACACGTCGACCGGAATGCGGCCGTCGCCGTCCTCGTTGAAACGACCCGGTCCAACTGCCACGACCTCGCCCTCCTGGGGCTTCTCCTTGGCGGTGTCCGGGATGACCAGGCCAGAGGCCGTGGTCTGCTCGGCGTCAAGGGGCTTGACGACGATGCGGTCCTCGAGAGGCTTGATGTTGACCGACACGATGTCGACCTCCACTTTCGGTATATCTCTGCGGGCTCTACGGATAGGAGCAAGCTCTGCGGTACGCCGTCGCGGGGATCGCACCACGTCACTTGCGCTGGCACCCTCGGGTGGAGAGTGCCAATGCCGAAACTAGCACTCCCCCGCGACGAGTGCTAGCAGGGGTCACCCCAGTGGACTGGCAGGATCCCCCTGTGGACCTCGAGGCGTTCCAGTGGCTGCTCACCGACGACGGGCAACAGTTGTTGGCGCGCGCCACCACCGCGACGTCCGACGGCAGGTCGCCGCTGGCTGTCCAGTCCGAACTGCGACGCGCCGACTCCGCCGAGCATGTGGCGGCGGCCCTCACTCAGGTTGACCTCCGACGACGCGCAGCGGCCAAGCTCGGACCCAGCGCCGCGCAGATGTACTTCACGCCTGACGGGCTGGAGCAGGCCACCCGGCTCCCCGTGGCGCGACACCGAGCCGGACGGTTGACGGCGTTCGGCACCGGCACGCTCATCGACCTGGGGTGCGGCATCGGCGGCGACCTGATCGCCAGCGCCGAGGCCGGCATCACGTGCGTCGGCATCGACCTCGACCCGGTGCGGGTGTCCGTGGCCCAGGCCAACCTGGCCGTCTTCGGGCTCGGCGCGGTGGTCACCCAGGGCGACGCCCTCGACATCGACACCTCCCCCTTCGACGTGGCGTTTGCCGACCCGGCTCGCCGGACCGGCGCCGGGCGCACCTTTCGCGCTGAGGACTGGAGCCCGCCCTGGTCGTTCGTCGAGCGGCTCCTCACCCGCGACTCGTGCGTGAAGACCGCGCCGGGCATTCCGCACGACCTGGTACCGCACGGGGTCGAGGCCGAGTGGGTGAGCGACCACGGCGAGGTCAAGGAGGCTGCGCTCTGGTCGGGGCGACTTGCTTCGACCCGTCGTCGCGCGACGGTGATCGGCGACGGCGGCCTGGCCACGCTCACCGAGGACGACGACCCGGGTCCCGCGGCCGTGGGCGTGCGCACGGTCGGGGCCTACCTCTACGAGCCTGACGGTGCGGTGATCCGCGCCGGGCTGGTGACGGCCGTGGCCGCTGGGGTCGACGGTGGGTTGATCGACGAACACATCGCCTACGTCACGTCCGACTCCTCGTTCAACACGCCGTTCGCTCGTGGCTACCGGGTGATCGACGTGCTCCCCTATCGCGAGAAGCAGCTCAAGGCTGCATTGCGCGCCCGAGGCATCGGCCGCCTGACGATCAAGAAGCGCGGCGTCGACGTGGTGCCCGAGGAGCTGCGCAAGCGGCTCGGACTGGCCGGCGACAACGAGGCCACCATCGTGATGACGCGCGTGGCCGGCCAGGGCACGGTCTTGCTGGTCGCCCCCTTCTGACAGGCGAATCTGACGGCGCAGGACACCGCTCACCAGGAAACAAAGAGGCCTGGTTAATCTGACCCCCATGTTTGCCGCGCTTGGTCGTTTGGCCTCACGTCGCCCCTGGTACGTCATCGGCGCTTGGTTGCTCTTCGCCGTGCTGGTGGTGGCGCTGGCCCCCAAGTTGGAGGCCACGACCGACCAGTCGGAGTTCTTGCCCTCTGACTACGAGTCGATCCGGGCCGCAAACATCCAGACCAAGGCCTTCCCGGACACCAACAGCACGGTCGGCGCGATTGTCGTGTTCGACCGCGCGGATGGCGCACCGATGACGCCCGACGACCTGGCGACGGCCAACCAGGTGATCACCGATGTCGAAGGCGACCTCGGCGACGCCCTCGACGCGGTGCAGCCACTCGACCCGAGCAGCCCCGACGTGCTGGTGGCGCCGTCGGAGAACCAACAGATCGCCTTCGCGATCATCGGACTCGGCGAAGACGCCACCGGCTACGACCCAGCGGAGTTCGAGTCAGTCACTGATCTGCGCGACGACCTCGGCGACGCCCTCGACGGCACCGGACTCGAAGCAGGCGTCACTGGCGGTCTCGCGCAGGCCTACGACTCCCAAGAGGCGTCCGGCGACGCGATCGCCATCGTGGGTCTCGCCACCGTTCTGCTCATCGTGGTGCTGCTGGCCCTGATCTTCCGCAGCGTGATCATCACCCTGATGCCGCTGGTGATCGTCGGCGTGGTGAGCGCCATCGCCACCGGGCTGATCGGCACCGCCAACGAGGTGTTCGACCTCAAGGCCAGCAGCGACGTCGAGGTGATCTTGCTCGTCGTCCTCTACGGCATCGGCACCGACTACATCTTGTTCTTCCTGTTCCGCTACCGCGAGCGCCTGCGTGAGGGCGAGGAGACCCGCTCGGCGGTCGCCCATGCGCTCGAACGTGCGGGCGAGGCGATCGCCTCGGCCGGCGGCGCGGTGATCGTGGCCTTCATGGCACTGGCGCTGAGCTCGCTCGGCATCTTCAAGTCCATCGGTCCGGCGCTCGCCATCGCTGTCGCGGTGACCCTGGTCGCGGCCCTCACGCTGGTTCCGGCCGTCGTCACCGTTCTGGGCAAGGCCCTCTTCTGGCCCTCCAAGAAGTACCTGGTGGAGCCCAAGGGCGCCCGCTTCGCCGCCGTCGGTCGCTCGCTCGGCAGGCACCCGGGGCGCTACGCGTTGGCCTCGGGCGGCGCGCTGGGCGCGCTGGCTCTGATCGCGTTCTCCTTCACCCCGACGTTCGACCTCGGCGACTCAGGGCTACCTGACGACATCGAGTCGGTGGTGGCCATCGACAAGTTCACCGAGAACGTGTCCGCGGGTGCCAGCGACCCCGGCTACATCATGCTCACTTCCGACGGCGGCGACCCGATCAGCGAAGGCGACGCCGCCACGTTCGCCACTGCGATCTCCGGCGCTGACGGCGTCACTTCAGCGCGTCCCGTGCAGGCCTCGGACGACGGAACCACCTGGCAGATCACCTTCCTGCTCGACGAGAACCCGTCGTCCGACGAGGCGATCAACGACGTCGAAGGGCCCGTGCGCGACACCGCGCGCGACGCTGCGCCAGCGGGCACCGAGGCCTTCGTGGGTGGCACGACGTCGATCTTCGTCGACTTCGAGAAGGCGATGGCCCGCGACTACGCCGTGGTGTTCCCGGTCGCCGCACTCGTGATCATGCTGATCCTGGCCCTGCTGCTACGCAGCCTGGTCGCACCGATCTACCTCATGGTGTCGGTCGGACTCGGTTTCGCGGCCACGCTCGGCATGACCACCCTGGTCTTCGAGCACATCGGCGGCGCCGACGGCTTGATCTTCCTGCTGCCGATCTACATCTACCTGTTCGTGGTGGCGCTTGGCACCGACTACAACATCTTGATGGTGGCTCGGCTGCGCGAAGAGGCGCGCGAGGGCAAGAGCCCGCACGAGGCAGCGGCGCTGGCTGTACGGCACGCCGGTCCGACCATCGCGGCGGCCGGGATCATCCTGGCCGGCACGTTCGCGTCCCTCATGCTCGGCGGAAACGCGCTGCTGGTGTCGATGGGCTTCGCGCTGTCGTTCGGCATCCTCGTCGCTGCGTTCGTGATGTCGATGTTCTTCACCCCTGCCCTCACCGCGTTGCTCGGGCACGCGGCCTGGTGGCCGGGCCACGGCGACGAGAAGCGTGAGGTGGCGGAGGAGAAGACGCCCGTCTAGCCCAGCGCGGCCTTCTCGGCACCGATCGTGGTGTCGTCGCCATGACCGGTGTGGACGACCGTTTCGTCAGGCAACCCGAAGAGGGTGGCGCGGATCGAGGCCTCGATGGTGGGCCGGTCGCTGAAGCTGCGACCCGTGGCTCCCGGGCCGCCCTGGAAAAGCGTGTCGCCGGTGAAGACGCAACCGAGTTGCGGAGCGTAGAGGCACACGGCCCCCGGAGCATGTCCCGGTGTGTGCAGCACGTGCAGGGTCACGTCAGCGACGTCAACGGTCAGCCCGTGCGCCAGGTCGAGGTCCCAGAGGTGGTCGGAGTGAGTGAGGTCCCAGACCGGCTTGTCATCGGGGTGCAGCATGATCGGCGCCGTCACTCGCTCACGCAGGGCTGGAGCAACCCGCACGTGGTCGTCGTGGGCGTGGGTGCACACGATCGCCTTGACCTTTCGGTCCCCCACCAGCGCCATGATGTCGTCGACGCTGTGTGGTGCGTCGATCACGATGCACTCGGTGTCGTCACCGACGACCCAGAGGTTGTTGTCAACCTCGAAGGTCTCGCCGTCGAGACTGAACGTGCCGCTGGAGACGGCGTGGTCGACGCGCACTTCGCCCGCCATCAGAGCACCACGACCGAACGCAGCACGTTGCCGTGGTGCATCTTCTCGAAGGCGGCCTCGATGTCCCCGATGCCGATCTCCTCGGTGACGAACGCGTCAAGGTCGAGCCGACCCCGCTGGTAGAGGTCGACCAGCATCGGGAAGTCGCGGCTGGGCAGGCAGTCGCCGTACCAGCTCGACTTGAGCGACCCACCGCGACCGAAGACGTCGATCAGCGGGATCTCGGGGATCATCATGTCGGGCGTCGGCACCCCGACCAGAACGACGGTGCCGGCCAGGTCGCGGGCGTAGAAGGCCTGCTTCCAGGTCTCGGGGCGGCCCACGGCCTCCACCACGACGTCGGCGCCGTTGCCGCCGGTGAGCGCCTGGATCGCTTCCACCGGGTCGGTGCTGCTCGAGTCGACCGTGTGCGTGGCGCCGAGCTTGGTGGCCTGCTCCAACTTCTTGGGGTCGATGTCGACCGCGATGATCGGGCTCGCACCGGCGAGCGCCGCACCGGCGATCGCTGCCACGCCCACGCCGCCGCAGCCGATGACGGCGACCGACTTGCCGCGGGTCACGGCTCCGGTGTTGATCGCCGCACCAATACCGGCCATCACGCCGCAACCCAACAGGCCAACTGCTGCCGGACGCGCCGCCGGGTCGACCTTGGTGCACTGGCCAGCAGCCACCAGGGTCTTCTCGGCGAAGGCTCCGATGCCGAGCGCCGGGCTGAGCTCGGTGCCCGCCTTGGGACCGTCAGCGAGCGTCATCTTCTGCGTGGCATTGAACGTGGCGAAGCAGTACTGCGGCTCACCTCGGTTGCACGCCCGGCAGTCGCCACACACGGCGCGCCAGTTGAGGATCACGAAGTCGCCAGGTGCCACGCTCGTCACGTCAGGGCCAACGGCCTCCACGATGCCCGAGGCCTCGTGCCCGAGCAGGAACGGGAAGTCGTCGTTGATCCCGCCCTCGCGGTAGTGCAGGTCGGTGTGGCACACCCCGCAGGCTTGAACCTTCACCACAGCCTCGCCCGGGCCCGGGTCGGGCACGTTGATCGTGACCAGCTCGACGGGCTCACCCTTGGCCATCGCGACGACGGCCTTGACCTGCTGCATGTGCGTTCCTCCGGAGGTGGTGACGACGATGTGTCGCGCTCCAGCCAACCGTATGCGCGGTTGGGCTGGAAGGGCGCCTTCGTTCATCGAGTAGGGCGCCGCGGCCGAGTAACGAGGCCGTGGTGGCCGTATCGAGATGCGGTGAGGCGACAGCCGGCACCGTCGTTCATCGAGTAGGGCATCGCGGCCGAGGAACGAGGCCGTGGTGGCCGTATCGAGATGCGGTGAGGCGACAGCCGGTGTCGCGTGGTCGCGGTCGCTGGTCGCCTTACGGCGTCTCGGTACGCCCGCCTCGTTCCTCGGCGGGCTACTCGACGACCGAGGGGGATGTTCATCGAGTAGGGCATCGCGACTGAGGGACGAGGCCGTGGTGGCCGTATCGAGATGCGGTGAGGCGACAGCCGGTGTCGCGTGGTCGCGGTCGCTGGTTGGCTTCCGGCGTCTCGGTACGCCTGCCTCGTTCCTCGGCGGGCTACTCGACGACCGAGGGCGCGATACTCGGCTGGTCGGCTGCCGGCGTGGTCGCCGAGCCGGCACGCTCGTTCATCGAG
>JBAUWM010000295.1:0-10189 GCA_049583775.1 Nocardioides sp. | reverse complement strand
GTGAGCAGCAGCAGCTCGATGACCCGCGGCTTGGTGAGGCCCACGTAGGCCGCCACGACGTCCCGGAACCCGGCCACGGGTGCGGGCTCGGGGCGGGCCTGCAGGGCCGGGCGTGACTCGCCGACGTAGGTCACAGGTGTCCTCGGGACTCGGGTGTTGGAGGTGCGGTTCCGGAGAGTCACTTCACACCCCAGAGGCGGTGTGAGTCTAACCCTCGACCTCGGTAGGCTCGTGACTGCCCGTGCACCCGTTGATGAGGAGATCCGTGAGCCACACCCCCGCACTCGACTGGACCGAGGTCGACGACCTGGCGGTCGATACCGCCCGTGTGCTCGCGATGGACTCTGTTCAGAAGGTCGGCAACGGGCACCCGGGCACGGCGATGAGCCTGGCCCCTGTCGCGTACCTCCTGTTTCAGAAGGTCATGCGCCACGACCCCACCGACCCGCAGTGGATCGCCCGCGACCGCTTCGTGCTCTCGTGTGGGCACTCCAGCATCACGCTCTACACCCAGCTGTACCTGGCCGGTTTCGGTCTCGAGATCGAGGACCTGAAGTCGCTGCGCACCTGGGGTTCGAAGACGCCGGGTCACCCGGAGTACGGACACACCGCGGGCGTCGAGGTGACCACCGGTCCCCTAGGTCAGGGAGTCGCCAACGCGGTGGGCATGGCGATGTCAGCACGACGAGTGCACGGCATCCTCGACCCCGAGGCCGCGTTCGGCGAGAGCCTCTTTGACCATCACGTCTACGCCATCTGTTCCGACGGCGACCTCCAAGAGGGCGTCAGCGCCGAGGCGAGCTCGATCGCCGGCACCCAGGAACTCGGCAACCTGACGATGATCTACGACCGCAACCGGATCTCGATCGAGGGCGACACTGATATCGCCTTCACCGAGGATGTCGCCGCTCGCTACGAGGCCTACGGCTGGCACGTGCAGACCGTCGACTGGACGAACGGCGGCAGCGAGTACCGCGAGGACGTGCCTGCGCTGCACGCGGCCGTCGTCGCGGCTGGCAAGGTCACCGACCAGCCCTCGTTGATCGTGCTCGACACGATCATCGCGTGGCCCGCCCCCAACGCCCAGGGCACCGAGCAGGCACACGGCAGCGCCCTGGGGGCCGACGAGGTCGCGGCCACCAAGAAGGTCATGGGGTGGAACCCCGACGAGACGTTCCACGTGCCCGACGAGGTGCTGGAGCACACCCGCAGCCTCGCCACCCGAGCCGCCGAGTGGGGTGCTCAGTGGGACGATGACTACTCCGCCTGGTCGAAGGCCAACCCTGAGCGCGACCGCTTGCTGCACCGACTCAAGGCGCGTGAGCTGCCGGAGGGCTTCGCCGAGGCGCTGCCCACGTTCGACGCCGACCCGAAGGGCGTCGCCACCCGAGCCGCTTCGGGCCAGGTGATCAACGCTCTCGCCCCGATCATGCCCGAGCTGTGGGGTGGCTCGGCCGACCTCGCCGGCTCGAACAACACCACGATCAAGGAGGCGCCGTCGTTCGCGCCCGCCGCTCGCAGCACCGATGAGTGGACCGCGGACCCGTTCGCCGGCCGGGTGCTGCACTTCGGCATCCGCGAGCACGGCATGGGCGGGATCATGAACGGCATCGCCGCCGACGTGCTGACCCGGGTGTTCGGAGGCACCTTTCTCACCTTCTCCGACTACATGCGCGGGTCGGTGCGGGTCGCGGCGCTGAGCAAGCTGCCGGTCACCTACGTCTGGACCCATGACTCGATCGGTCTCGGCGAGGACGGACCGACCCACCAGCCGATCGAACACCTCGCAGCCCTGCGCGCGATGCCGGGCCTGGACGTCGTGCGACCGGCCGACGCCAACGAGACGGCCGCCGCCTGGGCCGCCATCCTCGGTCACACCGACCGTCCGGCCGCCCTGGCGCTGACCCGGCAGAACGTGCCGGTCTTCCCTCGCGGTGCCGACGGGTTCGCCGACACCTCGCAGGTGCACCGCGGGGGCTATGTGCTGCTCGACACCGACGGCACCCCCGACGTGGTGCTGATCGGCACCGGCTCCGAGGTCCAGCTCGCTGTCGAGGCGCGCACCCTGCTCGCCGAGGACGACATCGCGGCGCGGGTGGTTTCGATGCCGTGCCTGGAGTGGTTCGACTCCCAGGAGACCAGCTACCGCGACACCGTCATCCCGCCGACGGTCAAGGCTCGGGTCTCGGTCGAGGCGGGGGTCAAGCAGGGCTGGCGCGAGGTCGTCGGCGATCAGGGCCGCATCGTCTCGGTCGACGACTATGGCCACTCGGCCGACTACGCGCGGGTCTACGTCGAGCTCGGCATCACCGCGCAAGCCGTGGCCGACGCCGCGCGCGACAGCATCCGGGTGGCGACCGGCTGAATCCCCGCCGCACGGCGAACGCCCATCCACGATCTCAGGAGGAAACCCATGAACGATCGACTGAAGGCGCTCGCCGACGCGGGCGTGTCCATCTGGCTCGATGACCTCTCCCGTGAACGCATCGAGACCGGCAACCTCGCCGACCTCGTGAAGGAGAAGTCGGTGGTCGGTGTGACCACCAATCCGACGATCTTCGCCTCGGCCATCGCCGACGGTGAACGCTACGACGAGCAGGTACGCCGACTGGTCGCCGAGGGAGCCAGCGTCGACAAGGTGATCTTCGAGCTCACCACCGAGGATGTCCGCAACGCCTGCGACGTGCTGGCACCGGTTGCCGAGGCGACGTCCGACGACGGTCGGGTCTCGATCGAGGTCGAGCCCACGCTCGCCCGTGACACCGGCGGCACCATCGCCTCGGCCCAGGCTCTGTGGAAGGCCGTCGACCGCCCGAACGCCTTGATCAAGATCCCGGCCACGCCGGAGGGGTTGTCGGCGATCACGGCCGCGATCGCCCAGGGCATCAGCGTCAACGTCACCCTGATCTTCAGCCTCCAGCGCTACCGCGAGGTGATGGACGCCTACCAGGCCGGCCTCGAGCAGGCGCGTGACGCTGGGCTCGACCTGGGGTCCATCCGTTCGGTGGCGTCCTTCTTCGTGTCCAGGGTCGACTCCGAGGTCGACGCCCGATTGGAGAAGATCGGCACTGAAGACGCCCTCGCCCTGCGTGGCAAGGCCGCTCTGGCCAACGCCCGCCTCGCGTACGCGGCCTTCCAGGACGTCATCGCCTCTGACCGCTGGGAGGGGCTCGCCAAGGAGGGCGCCAACGCACAGCGCCCGCTCTGGGCATCGACCGGGGTGAAGAACTCCGACTACCCCGACACGCTCTACGTCACCGACCTGGTCGTGGCCGACACGGTCAACACGATGCCCGAGAAGACCTTGGACGCGTTCGCCGATCACGGCGAGGTGGAGGGTGACACGGTGACGGGTCGTTCCGGCGGCGCCAAGTCGATCCTCGACCAGCTCGCCGCCGCGGGGGTCGACTTCGACGACGTCCTCGCCGTGCTCGAGAACGAGGGCGTCGACAAGTTCGTGGCCTCGTGGGAAGAGCTAGTCGCAACGGTCGAGAAGCAGATGCAGGCCGCGGCAGGGTCACAGGAGTGACCGCCTGGAACGCCGTCGCCGGACCGGGCTACGAGCTGTTCTTCGGCTACCCAGACGAGCAGGCCTTCGCCACCGTCGTGGAGAAGCTGGTCTCCGACGGGGTCGCCGGTGCGATCGCAGCAAAGGATCCCACGCTGTGGGGCCGCGACGCCGAGAGCGAGGCGGCCAAGCGCCTCTCGTGGGTCTCGCTGTCAAAGACGTCCCGAGCGTTGGTCGACGAGATCGCGGGCCTTCAGGTGGAGCACCGCGAGGAGGGTCTCGCGCACGTGGTGCTGTGCGGCATGGGCGGCTCGTCGCTCGCTCCCGAGGTGATCTGCGCGGCGGCTGGTGTCGACCTCACCGTGCTCGACTCCTCTGACCCCGACTTCGTGCGCACCGCCCTCGAGGACCGCCTGGCCGAAACGGTCGTCGTGGTTTCCTCGAAGTCGGGAGGCACCGTCGAAACGGACAGCCAGCGCCGCGCGTTCGAGAAGGCTTTCACCGACGCCGGTATCGACCCTGTCAAGCGCATCGTGGTCGTCACTGACCCCGGTTCGCCGCTTGAGGAGTCAGCCCGCGCGGCCGGCTACCGAGTCTTCCTCGCCGATCCCGACGTCGGCGGGCGCTACTCGGCCCTCACGGCGTTCGGTTTGGTGCCGAGCGGTTTGGCCGGCGCCGACATCGGCGGCCTGCTCGACGAGGCCGAGGCGATCCGCTCGGTGCTTGAGAGCGACTCCGTCGACAACCCCGGGCTTCGGGTTGGTGCCCTGCTGGGCGCCGCTGCGGCGTCTGGGGTCGACAAGCTGGTCATCGGTGATGCCGGGTCGGCGATGCCCGGCTTCGGCGACTGGGCAGAGCAGCTGATCGCGGAGTCCACCGGCAAGGAGGGCACCGGCATCTTGCCGGTGGTCGTACCGACGCTCGAGGCACCGAACTTCGCGCCGAGCACGACCGACTCCGTGCTTGCCACCGTCGGTCCCGACTTCGTGTTCGACCGGGTACGCGCGGCATCAGGGTGGGGCTTCACGGTCGACGCGCCGTTGGGGGCTCAGATGTTGCTGTGGGAGTACGCGACCGCGGTGGCGGGGCGGGTGCTCGACATCAATCCGTTCGACCAGCCCGACGTCGAGAGCGCGAAGGCCGCGGCCCGCGAGATGCTCGACGGCGGCGGCACCAATCCCGTGCCGGAGTTCGTCGACGGCGCGATCACCGTCTATGCCTCGCCGGGGTGGCTGCCCGACCGGGTCAGCACGATCTCGGCGGCGCTCGATGCGCTGCTCGCCGAGGTCGACCCAGACGCCGGCTATGTGTCGGTGCAGGCCTACCTCGATCGGCACCGCGACGCCGCTCTGGCCGACGTGCGCGAGCTGCTGGCCACCCAGACTGGCCGCCCGACCACGTTTGGGTGGGGGCCACGTTTCTTGCACTCGACCGGGCAGTATCACAAGGGCGGCCCCGAGACCGGCGTCTACTTGCAGGTCACCGGCCAGCCCGAGGCCGACCTCGCAGTGCCCGACCGACCCTTCACGTTTCACGAGTTCCTGACGGCGCAGGCAGTGGGCGACGCCCAGGTGCTGGCCGAGAAGGGGCGCCCCGTGCTGCGGCTGCACCTCAGCGGTCCGGGCGAGGTTGCCGGACTGCGAGACCTGATTGCCGACCGATGACCCGCCCGAACCCGCTGCGCGACGAGCAGGACCGGCGGCTCCCTCGGATCGCCGGGCCGTGTGGCCTCGTGCTGTTCGGTGTCACCGGTGACCTGGCACGCAAGAAGGTCATGCCGGCGATCTACGACCTCGCCAATCGCGGGCTGCTCCCGCCAGGGTTCAGTCTGGTTGGCTTCGCACGCCGTGACTGGGCCGATCAAGACTTCGCCCAGATCGTGCACGACTCGGTCAAGGCTCACGCCCGCACCGAGTTCCGCGAAGAGGTCTGGAAGCAGCTCGCCGAAGGGTTCCGCTTCGTGCCGGGCAACTTCGACGACGACGAGGCCTTCGAGCGGCTGCGTGACACGATCGAAGAGCTCGACCAGGTGCGTGGCACCGACGGCAACCACGCGTTCTACCTGGCCATCCCGCCGGGTTTCTTCGGCGACGTCGTGGGGCAGCTCAAGGAGCACGGGCTCGCCGATCCTCAGAACGGTGCGTGGCGGCGGGTGGTCGTGGAGAAGCCGTTCGGCCACGACCTGGCGTCGGCGCGCGAGCTGAACGCCGCGCTCGACCAGGTGTTTCCGCCGTCGTCGGTCTTCCGGATCGACCACTACCTCGGCAAGGAGACAGTTCAGAACATCCTGGCCACCCGGTTCGCCAACACGATGTTCGAGCCAATCTGGAACTCCCACTACGTCGACCACGTGCAGATCACCATGGCTGAAGACGGCGGCATCGGCGGCCGGGCCGGCTACTACGACGGAATCGGCGCGGCCCGCGACGTCATCCAGAACCACCTTCTGCAGTTGCTCGCGCTGGTGGCGATGGAGGAGCCGACCTCCTTCGATGCCGACGCGCTGCGCCTGGAGAAGGAGAAGGTGCTGAGCAGCGTGGTGTTGCCGTCGCGGCTCGATCTCACCACCGCGCGCGGCCAGTACGTCGAGGGCTGGGCCGGCGGCGCCAAGGTGCCCGGCTTCCTCGAGGAGGACGGCGTGGGCGCGGCGTCGCGCACCGAGACTTTCGCAGCGATCACTCTTGGCATCGACACCCGGCGCTGGGCCGGCGTCCCGTTCTACCTGCGCACCGGCAAGCGTCTCGCACGGCGCGTGACCGAGGTCGCGATCGTGTTCAAGCGTGCGCCGCACCTGCCGTTTGCTGCGTCGGCGACCGAAGAACTCACCCAGAACGCGCTAGTCATCCGGGTGCAGCCCGACGAGGGCATGACTCTGCGTTTCGGCTCCAAGGCGCCCGGTACGTCGATGGAGATCCGCGACGTGAACATGGACTTCGCCTACGGCGGCTCGTTCACCGAGGACAGCCCGGAGGCCTATGAGCGACTGATCCTCGACGTGCTGCTCGGCGACCCGCCCCTGTTTCCTCGGCACCAGGAGGTGGAGCTGTCCTGGAAGATCCTCGACCCGGTGCTCGCGCACTGGGCGGCCCAGGACGAGAAGGGCAAGGTCAAGCCCGACACGTACGGCGCTGGCACCTGGGGCCCGGCGTCGGCCGACGCGATGCTCGCCCGCTCAGGGCACACCTGGAGGCGACCGTGAAAGAACTGCTCGACACCACAGCATCCGAGATCGCCGCCGAGTTCACCCGAGCGCGCAAGCAGGCCGGCAGCCCTGCCATGGGCATGGTGATGACGTTGGTGGTGGTCGTGGCTGAGGACGACGCCACCGAGGCGTTGGCCGCGGCCCGGGCGGCATCGCACGAGCACCCGGCGCGCGTGCTCGGCGTCATCTTGGGCGACAAGCGCGGCACCGGCTGCGTCAACGCCCACGTGGGCATCGGCTCAGGATGGACCGGTGAGACCGCCACCATCCGGCTCACCGGCGAGGTGGTGAAGCACGCCGAGTCGGTGGTGCTGCCCCTGCTGCTCCCCGACTCTCCGGTGGCCGTGTGGTGGCCGAGCGACCCGCCGGCCGATCCAGCGGCTGATCCCCTCGGAGCGCTCGGACAACGGCGCATCACCGATGCCGCCTCGGTGACCCGCGGCCGAACGACTGCCCTGGCCACCCAGTGCTCGGCCTACGTCAAAGGCAACACTGATCTTGCCTGGACCCGCCTCACCCCGTGGAGTGCGCTGCTCGCCGCCGCGCTCGACCAGCACCAGCTGACGATCACCGGCGGCTCGGTCACCGCCGAACGCACCTCCCCCAGCGCCGACCTCCTGGTCGCCTGGTTGCGGTCGCGACTCAAGATCGAAATCAGCCGGCACACCTCGGCCGGACCTGGCATCACCGAGGTTGTGCTCGAGAGCAAGGCCGGCGCCGTCCGCATCTCTCGTGAAGACGGTTCGCTCGGCACGTTCAGCACGCCGAACCGCCCCGACCGACCGATCGCGCTGAAGCGCCGGGGCGTGCCCGAGCTGCTCATGGAAGAGCTGCGGCGCCTCGACGAGGACGACGTCTACGCGGCGACCGTGCGGTGGCTGGGCAAGCAAGGCGCCCAGTGAGCGGCCACCAGTGAACGGCGCTCGCGTGGAGGTGCACGACGACTCAGCCGGACTGGCCACAGCGATCGCCGGCGAGCTCCTGTCCCGGCTTGCTGACCTGCAGGCGGGCGGCGCCATTCCGCAGATCGGGCTGACTGGCGGCACCATCGCCGACGCGGTTCACCGTGAGGTGGCACGCCTCTCGCCATCGTTCGAGGTCGACTGGGCGCGCGTCGTCATCTGGTTCGGCGACGAGCGTTTCGTGCCCGCAGACTCCCCTGATCGCAACGTCGGCCAGGCCCGGGCGGCGTTCCTCGACGCCGTCGGCGCCACACAGGTGCACGAAGTGCCCGCGTCCGATGTCGTCGAGTCAGCCGAGGTGGCCGCCGAGGCGTACGCCGCCACCATGCGCGAGCACGGCGCGGGCGAGTTCTCGATCCTCATGCTGGGAATCGGACCCGACGGACACGTGGCCTCGCTCTTCCCCGGCCACCCGGCTCTCGAGGTGCACGACCAGATCACCATCGCCGTCCACGACTCACCCAAGCCGCCACCCGAGCGGGTCTCGCTCACGTTCCCGTGCCTCAACCGGTCGGCGTCCGTCTGGTTCCTGGCTTCCGGTGACGGCAAGGCCGAGGCGGTCGCCCGTGCTCTCGCCGACGAGGGCTCAGTGACCGAAACCCCCGCTCGCGGAGTCACCGGCTCGACCGAGACCACCTGGTTCCTGGACGCCGCCGCAGCCGCCAGCCTCTGAGCTAGAAGATGACTTCGCCGGACTTGCGGCGCGAACGCAGCAACTGGATCGCCTCGTCGAGGATGACCTCGGCCTCCTTGTCGGAGCGGCGCTCCTTCACGTAAGCCAGGTGGGTCTTGTAGGGCTCGATCTTGGTGGGCGGCGGCGGGTTGTCGCAGTCGAGCGACGCCGGCAGACCGCACTTGGGGCAGTCCCACGACTCCGGCACGGTGGCCTCGATCGAGAACGTGATCACCGAGCGGTGCTCGTGAGAGCAGAAGTAGGCGACGGCCTGCCGCGGGGCGGACTCGCCGCGCTCAGCCTCGCCCATCGGGCCAGCGCCGACCCGGCTACCGCGAATGGCGTTTCCTCCACCAGCCATGGGGGTTGTTCTCCTGTGCTCTAAGGGGAGTCGTAAGTGGGGAGCGTGCGGTGAAGAAAGAGTGGTGGAACTCAGTAGGCCTTGAGCAGTCCGAGGGCGATGACACAGGCGAACCAGATGACGCCGACACCGATGGTGAACCGGTCAAGGTTGCGCTCGGCGACCGACGATCCACCCAGCGAGCTGGACACGCCCCCACCGAACATGTCGGACATTCCGCCGCCGCGTCCCTTGTGTAGGAGCACGAGCAGAATCATCACGAGGCTCGCGGTGATGAGCAGGACAGTAAAGAGCAGTTCCACGGTTGGGAATCCTACGTCAGGGTCGTCGAGGTCAGATGATCGGCATGTCGTAGAAGCGGCAGACGCCGCCAAACTCGTCGGCCTGAAGGCTCGCGCCGCCAACCAGCGCGCCGTCCACGTCGTCCTTCACCATGATGCCGGCGATGTTTCCGGCCTTCACCGAACCTCCGTAGAGAACGCGTACGCCGTCGGCGGCAGCGTCGCCGTGCAGCTCGCGGATCCGGTCGCGGATCGCCCCGCAGACTTCCTGGGCGTCCTCGGGCGTGGCGACCTCACCGGTGCCGATCGCCCAGACCGGTTCGTAGGCGATGACCAAGCCGGAGACCTGTGTGGCGGTGAACCCAGCCAAGGAACCGTCGACCTGCGCGAGCGTGTACGAGACGTGCTCGCCGGCCTTGCGCACCTCTAACCCCTCGCCCACGCACACGATCGGCGTCATGCCCGCGGCGAGCGCCTTGTGTGCCTTGATGTTGACGATCTCGTCGGTCTCGGCGTGGAACTCGCGCCGCTCGGAGTGACCGACCACGACGTAGGAGCAGCCGAGCTTGGCGAGCATGGCTGCGGAGATTTCGCCCGTGTACGCGCCGGAATCGTGGGTCGAGACGTCCTGCGCCCCGTACTTCACCGACAGCCGGTCGCCGTCGACGAGCGTCTGCACCGAGCGCAGGTCGGTGAATGGCGGAACCACCACGACCTCGGCCTTGGCGTAGTCGTGACGCTTGTCAGACAGGGTCCAAGCCAGCTTCTGCACCAGGACCACTGCCTCCTGGTGGTTCAGGTTCATCTTCCAGTTGCCCGCCATCAGCGGCACGCGTGCAGCAGCCATCGTTTGCTCAGTCCTCCAAGACCGTGATGCCGGGCAGTTCTTTGCCCTCGAGGTACTCCAGGCTGGCACCGCCGCCGGTGGAGATGTGGCCGAAGGCCCCTTCGTCGAAACCGAGCGCGCGCACGGCCGCAGCCGAGTCGCCCCCGCCGACCACGGACAGACCGTCGATATTCATGAGGGCGTCAGCCACCGTGCGCGTGCCATCGGAGAACGCCGGTACCTCGAACACCCCCATCGGGCCGTTCCAGAACACCGTGCGGGCATCAGCCAAAGCCGCAGCGAAGTCAGCAGCCGAGGCCGGGCCGATGTCGAGGCCGAGGGCGTCGGCAGGGATCTGGGACGCCGAGACAACCCG
>JBAUWM010000294.1:0-5546 GCA_049583775.1 Nocardioides sp. | reverse complement strand
TCTCCGGCGTGACTGACCGCCTGGTCGCCGCCCGCGAGCGGGACGCCGAGCTGAGGCAGCAGCTGCTCGAGGCGGAGGCTGCCCTGACGGCTGCGAACGACGCGCTGGTCGAGGGTCGCGAGGACGTCCGGCATCAACAGGCCACGGTGCGCAACAGCGTGCTCAGCATCTTCACCCAGGGCGACCCCCGGTTGCGCGCCGTCGGGGCGCTGCTCAGCAACGCCTCGCTCGAAGACCTCACCCGACGTCAGGTGGCCGACGACTTGATCGTGGGCCGCGGCGTCCAGGCCTATGAGTACCTTTCCGACGTCAAGGAGCGCCTCGCTGAGAAGCAGGACCGGGTCAAGGCGGCCGCCGAGGCGGTCGAGGCCAAGAAGCTCGAGGCAGCGGCTCACTTGGAGACGATGCGCGGGGTCTATGACGACACCCGAGCCGCCAAGCTTCAGGTCGATCGCCGCGTCGACTCAGCGCAGAGCGCCCAGCAGCGGGCCATCCGGGCCAAGGTCCGCGACCGCGAGATCCTCCGCAAGCTCAAGCAGCGCGAAGCCGTGATCCGGCAACGGCTGATCCGTCTCGCCGAGCTGGCGCGAGCTCGCGCTCGCCAACGCGGCACGGGCTTCACCGGGGCCTCAGACGGCTACCTCGCCTACCCCGCCCGCGGGCCGGTCACGTCGCCCTACGGCTACCGCACTCACCCGATCTACGGGTACTACAGCTTGCACAACGGCACCGACTTCGGCGTCGGCTGCGGCCAAGCCCTGTACGCGTCGGCCACGGGCACCGTGATCAACACCTACTACGACGCGGTCTACGGCAACCGGCTGTTCCTCAACGTCGGCGTCGTCAACGGCAACAGCCTCGTGCTGGTCTACAACCACCTGTCGGGTTACAGCGTGCGCGAAGGACAGCGGGTCGGGCGCGGCGATGTCGTCGGCTACGGCGGCACGACTGGCTGGTCGACCGGCTGCCACCTGCACTTCACGGTGCTGCAGAACGGCACCCCCGTCGACCCGATGAAGTACCTCTGACCGGTCTCGACTCGGCCACGCGCAACTCGGTTGCCTGGTGTTGAGACACTGGTGCCATGGCCAGGGAGCAGGGGCGCAAGCTCATCGCGCAGAACAAGAAGGCGCGACACGACTACGCCATCGAGGACACCTACGAGGCTGGCCTGGTCCTGCAGGGCACCGAGGTGAAGTCGCTGCGTCAGGGCAGGGCCTCGCTGGTCGACGGCTTCATCGACATCGACGGTGGTGAGGCCTGGCTGCACGGGGTCCACATCCCCGAGTACAGCCAGGGCACCTGGACCAATCACTCCGCCCGGCGCAAGCGCAAGCTGCTGCTCAACCGCGTCGAGATCGACAAGATCGAGCGGCGAGTGAGCGAGAAGGGCCTGACCGTCATCCCGCTGTCGCTGTACTTTCTCGACGGGCGCGCAAAGGTGGAGATCGGCCTCGCGAAGGGCAAGAAGTCGTGGGACAAACGGCACTCGCTGGCCGAGCGTCAGGCTAACCGCGAGGTCGAGCAGGCGGTGGGCCGACGGCTCAAGGGCATGAGTGACTGAGCCCCACCAGGACGCCGCCGACGTCGTCGACTTCTGGCGCGGATTGGGACTTCCGGGCCTGATCGACGTGCACGTGCACTTCCTGCCACCCAACATCCAGCGGGCTGTCTGGGCAGTCTTCGACGCTGCCGGCCCGAAGATCGGCCGAGCCTGGCCGATCCGCTACCGAGAGTCGCATGACGAGCGCGTCGAGATCCTGAGGTCGTTCGGCGTCCGTCGCTTCTCGACGCTGCCCTACGCGCACAAGCCGGGCGTAGCCACCTACCTCAACGACTGGTCGCGCACGTTCGCCACGCAGGCCCCCGAGATAGTCCGTTCCGCGACGTTCTACCCCGAAGCCGAGGCGGCCGCCTACGTGGCCGACGAGATCGCCGACGGCGTCGAGATCTTCAAGATTCATCTTCAAGTGGGGGAGTTCCACCTCGACAACCCGCTGCTCGACAACGTGTGGGGCATGCTGTCGGACGCTGCCCTCCCCGTCGTCGCCCACGCTGGTTCGGGTCCGGTCGGCAACGAGTTCACCGGCCCTGACTCGATGGCGAGGCTCCTGGCCAGGCACCCGCGTCTGTGCCTGGTGGTGGCCCACATGGGTGCACCTGAGTACGAGCCCTTCCTCGAGCTGGCCGAGATCTACGAGCGCGTGCACCTCGACACCACGATGGTCTTCACTGACTTCTTCGGCGAGCCATACCCGGCTGACCTCCTGCCCAGGCTCCGCGACCTCGAGCCGAAGATCCTGCTGGGCAGCGACTTCCCGACGATCCCCTATCCCTACGTGCACCAGCTCGAGGGCCTGGCTCGGCTCGACCTGGGCGACGACTGGCTGCGCTCCGTCTGCTGGCAGAACGGCGTTCGACTACTGGGCGAGGGTCTGCCGCTGACGTAGAACACGTTCTAGGGTCTGAGCATGGTCGACGGAGATTGCACAGACGCGTTCGCCCCCTTGCGTGACCTGCTCGCGCGCAACCTCGACGACGGCACCGATCTCGGTGCTGCGGTGGCCGTGGTCGCCGACGGCGAGCTGGTTGCCGACCTCTGGGGTGGTGAGGCCAGACCGGGCGTCGCCTGGGAGCGCGACACGATCGTGCAGGTCTGGTCGGTCACCAAGACGATGGCGTCGCTGACGGTGCTGATGCTCGCAGCGCGGGGAGATATCGACCTCGACGCCCCGGCCAGTCAGTACTGGCCAGGCTTCGGCGTCGAGGGCAAGGACGCCGTGCTTGTGCGGCACCTACTCGGCCACACCAGCGGCGTGCCCGGCTGGAGCGTGCCGATCTCCGTCGACGATCTGATCGACCTCGAGCACACCGAGGCGCTGCTGGCCGCCGAAACACCCTGGTACCCGCCCGGCAGCGCGCCGGCCTATCAGCTGCTGAACCACGGACACCTCCTCGACGCGGTGGTCCGCGGCGCGGTCGGCCGCCCGCTAGCCGACGTCTTCCACGACGAGATCGCCGGACCACTTGGGGGCGGCTTCTACCTCGGGGTTCCCGACGACCGTCTCGACACGGTTGCCGATCTGGTGGCTCCACCGTCCTCGAGCATCGACTTCGCGGCGCTACCGCCTGATGCGTTCATCTTGCGCATGATCGCCAACCCGCTGCTCACGGCGGATGTCTGCAACGGGGTGGCATGGCGTGGCTCTGCGGTTGGCGCGGCCGGGGGTCACGGCAACGCTCGCGGTGTTGCCCGGATCCAGGCTGCGGTATCCCACGGTGGCTCCTTCGGTGGCGTCCGAGTTCTCGACGAGGTCACCGTTGACCGCATCTTCGAGGTCCAAGCCGACGGCGTCGACCTCGTGCTCGGGGTGCCGCTCACCTTCGGTGCCGGCTACGGCCTGCCGACACCATCGGCTCCGGCCGTGCCGACCGGTCGGGTGTGCTGGTGGACCGGCTACGGCGGCGCGATCGTCGTCAACGACCTCGACCGTCGGGTGACCGTCGCCTTCACCCCCAACAAGTTGCACGATCACATGGTCGGCTCACCGCGGACCGACGAGTACGTGCGCACCGCGTTCGCCTGCCTGGAGCGAGCATGAACGCGCCACACGTGGCCCTGATCGGCGCCGGCTGCTCGGGCATCACCACGGCCAAGCGCCTAGCCGAGTTCGGCATCTCCTACGACCACTTCGAGATGAGTGACGACGTCGGGGGCAACTGGTACTTCAAGAACCCCAACGGCCGTTCGGCTGTTTATGAGTCGTTGCACATCGACACCTCGACCGCGCGCCTGCAGTTCGAGGAGTTTCCGGCGCCGGTCGACTACCCGGACTTTCCGCACCACACCTTGATCCATCAGTACTTTCGCGACTACGTCGACCACTTCGACTTGCGCGACAACATCGAGTTCGGCACCGGCGTCGACCAGGCCTCGCGCCGCGACGACGGCGGCTGGGACGTCACGCTCACGACGGGCGAGACCCGTTCCTACACCGATCTCGTCGTGGCGAACGGGCACCACTGGAGCCCGAGGCTGCCGGAATACCCGGGCCACTTCGACGGCGTCCTGATGCACAGCCATGCCTACGTGAACCCGTTCGAGCCGGTCGAGATGCGCGGCAAGAAGGTGATCGTCGTCGGCATGGGCAACTCCGCGATGGACATCGCCAGCGAGCTCTCGAACCGGTGGATGGCCGAGACCCTCTACGTCTCGGCGCGCCGCGGCGTGTGGGTGCTGCCGAAGTACCGCAACGGCGTCGCCGCCGACAAGGTGATGGCGCCCCCCGACATCCCCAAGGACGTCGCGCTCGCGGCGTCGCGCCAGCTGATCCGCGAGCTCGTCGGCAGCATGAGCGGCTACGGACTGCCCGAGCCCGACCACGAGCCGCTCTCGGCTCACCCGTCGGTCAGCGCTGACTTCCTGACCCGGGCCGGCTCGGGCGACATCCACATGCTCGCCGCCATCGAGCGACTGGACGGCCGCACCGTTCACCTCGTCGACGGCACCAGCGTCGAGGCCGACGTCATCGTCTGCGCCACTGGCTACGACATGAAGTTCCCGTTCTTCGACGAGGCAGAGGTCGAGCTGCACCCCACCAGCGACCACCGGTACCCGCTCTTCAAGCGGATGATCAAGCCTGGGGTCGAGCACCTGTACTTCATGGGCTTGGCGCAGTCCTCGCCCACGATCGTGAACCTCGCCGAGCAGCAGTCGAAGCTGCTGGCAAGGCTGCTCACCGGCAGCTATGTCCTGCCCTCGATCGAGGAGCAGATTTCGACCATGGCGGCCGACGAGGCTGCGCACCTTGAGCAGTACTACGCCACCCCCCGGCACACGATCCAGATCGATTTCGGCCGTTACTGCCTCGATCTCCACGCGGAGATCGAGGCGGGGGAGGCGCGGGCCCAGTGAGCCTCTGGGACGACTTGGCCCAGGAGCGCCTGGCCATCGCCGACCGGCTGGACACCCTCACGTCCGAGCAGTGGCAGGTGCCCAGTCTCTGCTCGGCTTGGGACGTGAAGGGCGTGGCAGCCCACCTGCTCACGACCGCCGAGTTCACTCGCACCGAGCTGCTCGGCGGAATGCTGAAGGCGCGCGGCAACGTCGATCGCTTCCAGGTGTTGCTGGCCGCTGATCGCGCGAACCTGGGAACTGCTGAGCTCACGGCGAGGATGAGATCTTCGGCGGCTGCCCGCAAGGCGCCACCGGTGGTGGGCGTGATCGGTCCGTACACCGACGCCTTGGTGCACCAGCTCGACATGTGGATTCCGCTCGGCCTCGTCGACGACCGTCCGGTCGAGCGGTGGCGCCCCACCCTGGACTTCCTCGTGTCGGCCAAGGCCCGCGTCGGGTTCCTCCCTGGCCGTGCACCTGCACTTTGGTATCAGGCAACCGATCTCGAGTGGCAGCACGGCACCGGGGACGTCGTCTCCGCTCCTGCGGCGGCCCTGGCCCTGGCCCTCTTGGGCCGCACGGCACGCCTCGACGAGCTCGACGGGCCCGGCGCCGACGGACTGCGTGCCTGGGCGACCGGAGGTTGAGG
>JBAUWM010000293.1:0-3830 GCA_049583775.1 Nocardioides sp. | reverse complement strand
GGCACCGATCTCGGTGATCATCGACCCCGCCTGCGCTGAGCCGCCCGTGGTCTCCAGGTCAACGACGCAGAAGGTGATGTCGCGCAGCGGCCGGCCCAACTCGTCGAAGCTGCGCTGCACCTCCCACTGCGTCACGGCCATGGCAGCACGGTAGGTGCGTCATCCGACAACGAGACCTCGACGCGCAGGCTGATGGGCCATTGTCGGTGGGCCCTGTCAACCTGCTTGACATGACAACCCGAATCGACTGCGACACGTGCGTGGTGCGCGGACTCGCCTGCCACGACTGCGTGGTGACGGTCTTGCTCGGCCCGCCCCCCGAACTCACCTTCGACGACGACGAGCGCCGCGCCCTCGACATCCTGGCTGCAGGTGGCCTAGTCCCACCGCTACGTCTCGTCGATCCCATCGTCGGCCCTGAGGCGGCTGCCTCTGCCTAGTCCAGACCACCTGGGTCGGATGGTACGAAATGTGACACAAGTGACACGCCGCGCCGCGACCTTGCCGAAAGTTTGGCCGGGCCTTCGTCAGCCGACTACGGTGGCCTCACTGATGCTCGTGGAAGTGGACTCACCAGGGTCCGCGCGGGCATCGCGCTGAGTCCGGGGTCGTACGCGATGTCGGAGCCGGGGAACCAAACTTTCTGGGGTGAATCCTCTGCAAGGCGGACATCGGGGTCCGAGGAGCAGAAGTAGGGCAAGTCGTGCCCGAATCCGTCAGCTCACCCGGTAGGCGTACGACACGTTAAGGGGCACCACACTCCGTGACTTCTGGTCGCAAGCGACTCGTCACCGCCATCACTGGGCTCGCGCTCGCCGCGACCCTAGGACTGGTTCCCAGCTCGCCTGCTGGCGCTGAGCCGGACATCAACGATGTCCAGGCACGCGTCGACCGGCTCTACCGTGAGGCCGAGCAGGCCTCCGAGCGGTACAACGGCACGAAGGTGCAACTCGACCGTCTCAAGCAGGACCTCGGCTCGTTGCAGTTCGACGAGGAGAAGCAGGACAAGGCGCTCAACGTGATGCGGGGCGAGGTACGCGAATCGGTCTTGCGCCAGTTCACCGGTAACAGCGCTGGCGCCATCGGTCAGGTCATCTCCTCAGGTGACCCGAGCACCCTGCTGCAGCAGATGTCGACGATGTCGTCGTACCAGCGCATCCAGCAAGGCATGTTCGACGACTACACCACGGGTCTGAAGGCCCTGAACATCCGCCGCAAGGCCACCCGCGCCCGCCTCGACCTCGTGTCGAACGCCGAGGCGCAGTTGGCGGCCGACAAGGCGACGATCGACGAGAAGCTTGCCGACGCCAAGTCCCTGCTCTCCGACCTCGAGGCGAAAGAACGCGAGGCGGTGCTCTCGCGCGGCAGTTTCCGGACGCCCAGCGATGTGCCGGCCTCCGGTCGCGCCGCCGCTGCCATCGGCTACGCCATGGCCCAAGTAGGTGACTCCTACGTCTACGGCGCGGTGGGCCCGAGCGCCTGGGACTGTTCCGGTCTCACCATGGCTGCCTGGGCTCAAGCGGGAGTGGCTTTGCCGCACTCCTCGGCTGCCCAGTACGGCAGCGGCATGCACGTCTCCGCGAGCGCCCTGCAGCCCGGAGACCTGGTGTTCTACTACAGCCCCATCAGCCACGTCGGCATGTACATCGGCAACGGCCTCATCGTGCATGCGGCCAACCCCGGTGCCGGGGTTCGTGTCTCCGAGCTCTACTCGATGCCGTACGTCGGCGCCGTCCGTCCGGGCTGACTCTGGCCGAGCACAACGCACAGCGTGCCCGGCCGCGCCCGCGCGGCTGGGCCGCGGTGCTGTTCGTGGTCGTGCTGCTGGCGGCAGGATTGCTCACCTGGCGGCTAGCCGGCGGTGACGACACCTACCGTGCGGCGCCCCCGAGCTCCGAGGTCGGCACTGCTCGCCCTGTACAGGCGGCAGCCACCCTCCGCGGGCTCGAGCGGGCGATCGCCACGAACGACGTGGCTGCCGCTGAGGCTCTGGCCGACGACCCGTCGCGGGGCGCTGTCGCCGCGCTGGTCAGCAACGCCGCTGCAGCAGACCTGGACGACGTCACCTTCCGCTACGTCGACGCCCTCACCGAGCCGAACGCATCGGGTGTGTGGTCGGCCTCGGTGGTCGTCACCTGGCGGTTCGCAGGTTTCGACGAGGTGCCCTCGAGCGCCGAGGTGCTGTTCGAGTTCGTGAACCGGCCGGATAGTCGCAGCGACGAGGTGCTGATGTCTGGTGTGGGTGGTGGCGACCTGCGAAGCCCGCTGTGGATGGACGGCCCCCTGGAGGTGCAGCGCGGGACAGGCTTCGTGGTGACCGCACCGGACGCAGTCGACGCTCGACGTTACGGGCAGCTCGCGAGGCGCGCGGTCGGCATCGTGCGACGGGTGCTCACCGACTGGCAGCCGCAGCTGGTCGTGGAGGTCGCGGCGAACGGAGTGGCGCTCGAACGTGCTCTGGACGCTGACGCCGGGTACTACGGACAGATTGCCGCGGTCACCGGCTCGGGCGACGGTTCGATCGCCGATGGGTCGCCGATCCATGTGTTCGTGAACCCGGACGTGATGAACGCCCTGGGCAGCACCGGTCAGCAGGTGGTGCTGTCACATGAGGCGACGCACGTGGCCACCGATGCTCCGCGAAGTCAGGCGCCCACGTGGTTGGTCGAGGGCTTCGCGGACTACGTGGCCCTGCGCGGCACGAAGCTGCCACCGTCGCTGACGGCTGCGCAGATCCGTGACCAGGTGCGACGCGACGGACTCCCAGCGGCATTGCCTGCACCCGGCGCGTTCGACACGCGCACCACTCACTTGGGCGCCACGTACGAGTCGGCCTGGCGGGTCTGCGTCGTGATCGACAGCCTCGCCGGATCACGGGCCCTGGTGGCCCTGTACGCGCGCTTGAATCGAGGGGATCCCCTCGATTCAGCTCTGCGCGACGAGGTCGGGGTGACCGAGAGAGAACTGGTCCGTGCATGGCGGGCCGATCTGTCGGCGTTGCCCTAGGAGCAGCTGGACTGACCTTGAGCGACGGCGTCACATGTGTCCTGGAACAAGTCGCGGACGTTGAGCCCGAGCGCCACGATGATGAGGACGACGACGGCTGCGATGCCCGCCACGAGAAGTGCATATTCAACGGCAGAAGCCCCGCGCTCAGAAAGAGCGCGGGGCCTGGCCGTGTCGCAGGCCGTACGCCCGCGACCCACGTGATCAGCCGTCGCAGTCGGCGGTGCTGTCGATCGCGCTGCAGGTGTCGGAGAAGGCGTCCTTGATGGTGCCACCGAGGGCGACCACGACGAGGACGATGACGGCGGCGATGCCGGCAACGAGCAAGCCGTACTCGACGGCCGAGGCGCCGCGCTCGTCCATCTTGGCAAGGCGGGCGTTGAGAATGATGCGCAGGTAGTCGACCATGATGAGCTCCTAAGTTCGGTTCGGCTGGTTCCTCTTGGTGAGGCGAGGAACCTCACAAGAAGAACAGTGCCAGCGGAGGCTGAGAAGCGGATCAGGATGTCGTGCGTCGTCGTCTAGTCATTTGTGACTAGGAGGGAACGCGCCGCGCATCACTCGGCGGCGGGCTGAATGCTGGATAGCAAACCGATCCGCATCGCCGTCACCAGCGCTTGGGCGCGGTTGGCGGCCCCCAACTTCTGGTAGATGCGGGCGATGTGCGACTTCGCGGTCGACTCGCTGAGGTACAACTTGGCGCCGATCTGCTGGGCTCCAAGACCTTCGGCCAGCAGCATCAGCACGTCGTGCTCGCGATCGGTCAAGGCTGTCGACTCGCCCGAAACGCGGCGCACCATTGCCGTAGCCAGGCCGGCGCAGAT
>JBAUWM010000292.1:0-12085 GCA_049583775.1 Nocardioides sp. | reverse complement strand
ACGCGCGAGCGGCGCCGGGCGACTTCGCTGCGGGGCACGCTCGGCATGACCTTTGTCGGGGCCCTCGTGCCCGGGTCGGGATACCTCTACACCGGACGCCGCGCCCTCGGGGCACTGGTCCTCCTTGTCTGGCTCGGTGGCCTAGGCGCTATCGGCTGGTACTTCGGCCACGACCTCAAGGACTCGGTCCTCGACCTGGCCTTCGACCCCGGCATGCTCAAGATCGTGGCTGCTGCACTGGCCGTGGTGCTGCTGGTCTGGGCGTTCGTGGTGCTTACGTCCTACCGACTTGTCCGCCCGCGTAGCCGGCCCCGCTGGCACACCGCGGTGGGCTACGTGGGCGTCGTCGTCATGGTGGTCGTCGGGGCAGCCCCCGTCGTCACTGCCGCGCGGTACGTGCTGGTCACGGCTGACACCGTCGAGACGATCTTCGCCGAGCAGGTCGTCAGCCCGACGATCCCCGAGGAGGCCACGGAGGCCGACCCGTGGGCAGGGCAAGAGCGAGTCAACGTCTTGTTGCTCGGGGGCGACGGCGGCGAGGGCCGCACGGGCGTGCGTACCGACAGCGTCATCCTCGTGAGCATCGACACCAAGTCGGGCAAGACGGTGATGTTCAGCCTGCCGCGCAACATGATGTACGCGGAGTTTCCTGAGGACAGCCCGCTGCACGACTTCTACCCCGAGGGCTACCAGACCGGCCAGGGTGACCCGGGCTTCGACATGCTCAACGCGATCTACAGTCAGGTGCCGGTGCTCCACCCCGGTGCCCTGGGCGACAGCGACAACGAGGGCGCCGACGCCGTCAAGGAGGCGGTTTCCGGCAGCCTCGGCATCCCGGTCGACTACTACCTCCTGGTGAACCTCGAAGGCTTCAAGACCGTGGTCGACGCCATGGGCGGCATCACCGTCAATATCAACGAGCCGGTAGCCATCAACGGCAACACCGACGCCGGAATCCCGCCGACCGACTACCTCCAGCCTGGCCCCGAGCAACACCTCGATGGATTCCAGGCCCTCTGGTACGCGCGAGGCCGGTACGGGTCCGACGACTACGCGCGGATGGACCGGCAGCGCTGCGCCATCGACGCGCTCATCGAGGCCGCCGACCCAGTCACCTTGCTCAAGCGCTACGTAGAGATCGCCAAGGCCGGGAGTGAGGTCGTCTACACCGACATTCCGCGCGAACTCGGCTCGGCGTTCGTGCAGCTGATGCTCGACGTCAAGAATGCCAAAATTCGCTCGGTCGTGTTCCGGGCCTCCGACCAGTTCTACTCGGGTGACCCCGACTACGACTACGTCCGTGCCGTCGTCGACAAGGCGCTGTACCCGCCGAAGAAGAACGGCAAGCGCGAGCAGGAGGAGAAGGTCGAGAACCCCATCGACGTCTGCGCCTACCAACCAGACGACGAGAGCCTCGAAGCCTCCGAGTGATCACCGGCGCGACCGCGGCCGTAGGGTGTTGCCGCCACCAGGGGCGGTAGCTCAGTCGGTTAGAGCAGAGGACTCATAATCCTTGGGTCGTGGGTTCGAGCCCCACCCGCCCTACAATCCTCTGTTTGCCTTCGCCTGATGCTTGACACCCGCGTCGGCAGCTCGTTGACGATCACTGAGGACCGTTGCCGCGCCCCGTCACTCGAACGCCCCAGACCAGTCCGAACAACATCGCGGAGACGATCAAGATTGGCGCCGATTCGGGTTCGTCGTAACCGAAGACCTTGATCAGGTTGAAGACCACGTCCGCACCCAACAACCAACCTGCGGCTGTCAACCGTGATCGCACGTGGACCTTGGGCCACGTGACCGCGGCCACCAGGCCCAGGGACGTCGCGATCTTCCATGCGCCCAGGAAGGCGTCGAACGCCGTCGCCACGCCGCCGTCCTCGGGGGCGGCCGCGAAGGTGAAGTAGGTCCCGGCGGCGACGCCGAGAACCCCCCACCCCAGGACGACCACTCGGAGGAAGGTCACCACACGGGAGGATCGGCCCGTGGCCGGAATGTGCTGCTCGACTGTGCTCATGGGTCGGACGGTAGAAGCGAGCCGACCCGAGACGCATCGACCTGTGGGCGGCTCCTGAGTACGCCCTGGGGCGGATGACAGCCGCGGCCCGGGCGTCCTACGCTGCCCGGGTGCGGAAGACCGACGGTGTCGCTGGCACGCCGTCTGGACTCGATCTAGGCGTGATGGCGCTACTTCTCGTGCCGAGCCTGGCCCAGGTGCTTCTCGTCCCTATCGGGCCTCGGCCGCTCGGGGTGGCTTTCGCACTGGCGTCGGTCGGTCCGCTCGCCTGGCGTCGCACACGTCCGGTGGGTGCTGCCACCGTGCACATGACGGCGTGGACGATGCCTGCGACCGGGTTCGACGGCTTCTTGGTGCTGGGCTTCGTTGCGAGCATCATCCTGCTCTTCTCAGTCGGCCTGTATGTGTCATCGTCCCGTCGCACCGCCGCCCTTGTTGCTTACGGCTTGTTGGTCGGTACCACCAGCGCATTCCTGGGGCCTGACGATCCGATCGGCGTGCTCAGCGTGTGGCTGGTCACCCTCGCTCCGGTCGCCGCTGGTCGGCTCCTGGCACAGCAGCGCGAGCAGAATCGTCGTCTGGAGGAGCTGACCCGCAGGCTGGAGATCGAGAGCGACCTCTCCCGTCGGACCGCAGTGGCCGAGGAGCGCTCGCGCATCGCCCGTGAACTGCACGACGTCGTGGGACACGAGATGACGATGATCGCCATCCAGTCCGAGGCGGCGGCGGCGGCGCTTGCGGTGGCACCCGAACGGGCGCACGCGCCCGTCGAGGCCATTCGCATCACGGCTCACCGTGCGGGGGCGGAGGTCCGCTCAATCCTGGGTCTGCTCCGCACTGACGGGGAGGACCTCCCGGGGCCGGTCCCGCGACCGGCCGAGGTCGTGCGCCGGGCATGTGACCACGGGCTGGCGGTACACCTCGTCGAGAAGGGTGTGGTCTGGACGGACGAGTCGGCCGTTCATCACGCGGTGAGCCGCGTCCTGCAGGAGTCGATGACGAATGCGCGGCGGCACGCCTCCGACGCTCCGGTTCGAGCTTGTCTTCGATGGAACGACGACCTCGTCCGGCTGACGGTGGACAACGAGCTGCCTGACGGCCACGTCCACGACGCTGGCTCGGGTCTTGGCCTGATCGGCATGACCGAGCGGGCGAGACTGCTCGGAGGAACTCTGTGTGCCGGGGTGCGTGGCGCTGACTGGCGGGTCGAGCTTGTGCTCCCTCGACGAGCGCCGTGACCACCGTCGTCCTGGCCGACGACCAACCTCTGGTGAGGGACGGTCTGCGCCTGATCCTCGAGCTCAACGACGTGGTGGTCGTGGGCGAGGCGAGTGACGGCGCCGAAGCCGTCGCGGTGGTCCGGGCACTCGAGCCGGATGTCGCGATCATGGACATTCGCATGCCTGGGACGGACGGCGTCACGGCTACGCGCCTCATCTCGGGCCTCGGGCTCCGCACCCGGGTGCTCGTCCTCACCACCTTCAACGAGGACAGGCACGTCCACGATGCACTGATGGCCGGGGCTGCTGGCTTTCTCCTCAAGGACGTCACTGCCGCAGGGTTGGTCGAGGCGGTGCGTCGCACCGCCGATGGGGAGATGTTGTTAGCTGGGCCGGTGCTCGAGCGCGTGGTGTCCACGTTCCTTGCCGAAGCGCGCCAACCGGGCACTGAGACGCCTGACCTTTCGGTTCTGACCGATCGCGAACGACAGGTTCTGGCCCTCGTTGGCCTCGGCCTGTCCAACGCCGAGATCGCTGCAGAGCTGGTGATCTCCGTGGCGACGGTCAAGAGCCACGTGCGTCACATCCTGGCCAAGGCGGACCTTCGCGATCGCGTCCACGCCGTCGTGCTCGCCCACCAGGCGGGTCTCGTCACTCATCAAGCCGGCCATGGCCAGCTATCTGTGCAAGCACTCGAGCGCTGACCGACGAGCGTGCAGTCTCCGGGCGACCAGGAGCGACCTGGTCGCGTGACTCCCGAACTGGTGGCTGCGGCACGGGCAGGGCGTCCCTTCGCTGTTCAAGGGCGGAGCAACGGGCAGTGGGCCCGCGGGGTCGAGCACGATCCGCCCGCAGTTTCATAGTCCTCTCCTGCCAAGAAGCTGACTCAGGCGTCGGGCAAGTCCGTGCGCGCTCGTTGCCATCGTGGATCGAACCGGATCAGTCCGAGCACGAGCAGCCCTGCGAGGCCGACGCCAGCACCTGTGAGGTACGGGGACACCAGCGCCCAGTGGAGCAAGACGACCTGGAAACCGGTCATGGCGAGTTCGTCGTCGACGATGCGTGCCTCGATCGTGCCGCCGCCGGTGGGGATGTCGGAGCCGCCATAGCGGTCACTGACCTGGCCTTCGACGACGCGTCCGTTGCCGGTCTCCCAGGTGGCGTCGCACGTGGTCGGGTTGCCGGGAGGGGGGCCGGTCCGGCACCGAGCGTCCGGCTCCACGCGCACGGTGACACGCACGTTGCTCTGCCAGCCTTGGGCGTCACCGTGCATGAAGAACCACACCGGGGCTCCGGCGAGCACCAGCGCCACTGCGGGGAGCAGCAGCGTGACCAACACCCGCACCAGGAGCGGCCGCGGCGAGGGGCGCAGGTAAATCGGCTCATGGGGCTGCTCGTCGTTCATCGCGTCAGGTGGGTGGCCTGGTAGTCCAGAAGAAGAAGGCGCCCTTCGGCCATGGACTCCGCCAGCTCGGGCACCAGCTCGGCGACGCCGACCGTCGTTCCTGAGTCGGTGACCAGCTCGATGGCGCGTGCAGCCTGGCCGGCACGAGTCAGCCCGAGGTTGAGCGCGCTGCCAGCGATCTTGTGAGCCACCGCCTTGATGGCCGGGGCATCGTGCTCGGCCAAGTGCTGGCGCACGTCTGAGACGGCTGTGGCCGAGTTGACTTGAAAGTTGCCGATCGCACGGTCGAGGTAGGAGGTGTCGCCGGGATCGAGCTCGCGCAGCATGGCGAGTCGCTCCATGTCGAGGCTGGGCACAAGGCTCGTCATGGCGCTGGTCGCGGGACTAGCCACAGGGTCCTCCACAGGGATCGGTTCGGGTTCAGGCTCGGGCGCTGGCGCCCGTGTTGTCTGGTCGTCGCCGATCCACCGCGCCAGCACGGCCCCGAGGGACGTCGGATCCACAGGTTTGGTGAGAAAGTCGTCCATCCCGGCCTCCAGGCAGCGCTCGCGCTCCCCGTGGACCGCAGCCGCGGTCATGGCGATCACGGGAACTCGGTCGCCCCGCGTCTCGCGCTCGCGCAGCGTGCTGGTGGCCTCGTAGCCGTCCATGACCGGCATCTGCACGTCCATCAGCACGGCGTCGAACACCTCGGTGGACAGGCGCTCGAGCGCTTCACCCCCGTGGGAGGCGATCTCGACCAGGTGACCCATTGCCTCGAGGATCCCGGTCGCCACGAGCTGGTTGACGGGATTGTCCTCGACGACGAGGATCCGCCGCTGCACGGCGGCCTTCGTGAGTGACGGGGCGGCGTGCACCACGGGCGGGGTCGAGGATCCACCGAGCAGCTCGAGCAGTGCCGTGCGCAGCTGCTCGGCCGAGGCCGGCCTCGGGAGGTGCGTCACGGTGCCGGTGATGGTGGCGTCGGCGTCGGTCCCTGGCGCGGTCAGCACTATGACTCGCTGTCCCATCGCGGGTGCGGTCGTACCGACGGCGCTCACCAGGGCCGGTGCACTCCACCCCGGTTCAGCGCTGATCAGTAGGCCCTCGTAGGGATCGCCCACGCCTGCCGCGTCCTGCATGAGTTCTACGACAGAGTCAGGATCCGTCACGACCGTCGTGCGGACGCGCCACCACTCGAGCTGTTCAGCAAGGGCCCGGCCCCGCCACGGATGCGTGTCGCAGATCATGATTCTCTTCGTCGACAGGCGCGCCCGAGCGTGGTCGTCGAGGACATTGGTGTGCGTCGTGACGGCCGTGAGGGGTGCGGTGAACGCGAAGACGCTGCCACCGCCGGGGTTGGGCGCGTACGACATCTCGCCACCGAGCGCGCCGACCACCTCCTTGGCGATCGCCAGCCCGAGTCCGGTGCCGCCGAAGCGCCGGGTGGTCGAGGCATCGGCCTGGGTGAAGGGATCGAAGAGTCGATCCACTTGGTCGGCCTGGATGCCGATGCCCGTGTCACGCACCTCGAAGCGCAGCACGACGCGGTCGTCGATCCGGGAATCGACGTCCACGCGCAGCAGCACGTCACCCCCGGGCGTGAACTTCACGGCGTTCGAGAGGAGGTTGAGCAGCACTTGCGAGAGCCGCGTCGGGTCCCCGGTCCCCGACGTCGGCACGTCGGGCGGGCACGAGACCACCAGCTCGACCCCGCCCTCACGGGCAGTGCCACCCACCACGTGGAGGACCTGGTCGAGCAGCGGTCGCACCTCGACCTCGACGTCCTCGATCTGCAGCTGCCCGCCTTCGATCTTGGAGAAGTCGAGCACGTCGTTGATCACGTCCAGCAGCGACCGCGACGCCACGCGCACGCCGGACGCGAGCCGCCGCTGTTCAGGATCGAGATCAGTACGCAGCATGAGGTCGTTGAGCCCGATGATGCCGTTCAGAGGCGTCCGGATCTCGTGGCTCATGGTCGCCAAGAACTCCGACTTGTGCTTCGAGGCAGCCATCGCGTCGTCCCGCGCTGCTGCCAGGACCCGCTGCGCCTCTTCGCGCTCGGCCACGCGGCTGAGCTGCACGGCCACGGCCTCAACCATGTTCTCGATCATCGTGTGCCGCACCAGCGGCGGAGCCGAGGCAATGGTCGCGACGCCGAACGTGCGCTCGCCGAGCTTCACCGGGAAGGCAATGGTCAGCCGGTCCTCGCTCCAGATGGCATGACCTTCCTGGCGTGCCCGCTCGGCTAGTCCGATCTCGGCCGGTGAGGCGTCGCCCTCCATGCTCGACAGTCGCCCCTCGTCATCCACGACGAAGGCGCACACACGCTCCCAGTCGTCGTGGGCGAGCAGGGCCGGCCGGGCCAGGGCTAGGACGTCGCGGATCGTGTGAGCTTCGTTGGCAGCCACCGAGACAGTTCGCATGAAGGCGCTCTGGTTGATCTCGTCGCGAAGCGCGCTCTCGACCTTCTTCTCCTCGGACACGTCCTGATGGGTGCCTGAGACGCGCACGACCGCCCCGGCACCGTCGCGGATCACGATGCCGCGCACCCGAGTCCACTGCCAGCCCGCAGCAACAGCGATTCGTGCATCGATCTCGAAGTCGCTGGCGTCCGCGAGGGTCTGACGCACGTCGGCGAGCACGCGATGACGGTCCTCGGGGTGCACTGACTCCAGCACTTCTCCATAGCTGGCCAGCCCGACCGACACGCTGTGCACGTGCTTCCCATCGGCCGTGGACCCGTCGGTGAACGTCGCCCGGCCTGTGAGCGTGTTCCACGACCAGCTCCCGAGACGGGCGATGCGCTGCGCCTCACGGAGTTCGCGTTGACTGCGCGCCAGGTCCTCGATCTGCCCGCGACGCTCCGTGTAGTCGGTCAGGCGATGCAACATCGCCGTCACCTCGCCGTCCGTGTCACGCAGCAGGCTCTCGCGTACCAGGATCCAGACACTGCTCCCATTGCGACGATGGAAGAGGACCTCCACCTCGGCCTCGTTGTGGGTGCCCTCCCGCACCTTGCGCAGGTGGTCGGCGAACTGGAGCTTGCCTTGCTCGTCCAGGGTGTCGAAAACCGTCATCCGCTCGACCTCATTGAGCGGGACGCCGCACAACTCGGCCATCGCGGGGTTCGCGTAGATCGTGCGCCCTTCGAGGTCGAGCACCCAGATGCCGTCGGGTGAGGTCTCGACAATGTCGCGGTAGATCGGATCGAGGTCCATCAGCGTGCCTCGCCCGCGATGAGGAACCGGTCGCCGCGCTGCACCAGCTGCAGTGAGACTGGGTCGGTCACCCGGCGCCCGCGGTACTCGTAGCGGTAGACGTAGTCGACGACGAGTGTCTCGGGGTTCGCGTCGAACTGGAGCAGCTGGGGGTCGGAGACGCCGCCCCAGAAGTTCCGGTAGCGCGGGCTCTGGCGCTGGAACGCCGGGGTGAGTTGCGCGAACCCCTGGCTCGGCGACGTACTGGCTGTGTCGAGGTACGAAGCGATGAAGCTGCGTAGTTCAGGAATCGTGGGGGTACTGGCTGGGGCATCGCTGGTCGAGTTCCCAGTCTCTGACGGTTCACCAGCGGCGGACGGGACGTCGAGGCCCGTGGTGTCGGTCGATCGCTGGGGGTCGTCGAGGGACAGCAGGATCCCAATCGTTGCGAGGAGCCCGACGACGACAAGGCCCACGGCAATCGGCAGTCCAAGCCGATGGCGCCCCCGGGGTGCGTGTGAGACGGGTGGAACGGGCGGAGGTAGGAGTGAGCGCGTCTCCTGCGCAACGTCTGGCTCGGCCGGGGCGTCAGTGGGTGCCGGGTTGCTGGACAGGTCGTCACGGGCCACCAGGGCTTCTAGGAAGGTGGTGACCTCGGCCATCTCCCAGCGCTGCCGCGGGTCGTGGTTCATGGTGGCCAGCAAGACCGGTGCGAGCGGACCGGCGTTCTCAAGGCGCGGCGGTGGCTCATTGACGATCCGGTACAGGGCGCCGAGCACGTTGTCGCCCACGTCGTACGGCGGACGCCCCGCGATCGCGTGGAACAGAGTCGCGCCGAGCGACCAGACGTCGCTGGCTGGCGTGGCGGTCGCACCAGACGCCACCTCCGGTGCCAGGTAGGCCGGCGATCCGGTCACCAACCCCGTCTGGGTCAGCGCTGCGTCAGCCAACGCTCGCGCGATCCCGAAGTCAGTCAGACGGACTTGGCCATCGGCCCGCACCATGATGTTGGACGGCTTGACGTCACGGTGAACGATGCCGCTCGCGTGCGCAGCGCTCAGGGCTGAGGCGGCCTGGGCGAGCAGGGGGACGATCTGCACGGCGGGCAGAGCGCCGTGGTCGCGGATCAGGTCAGCGAGGGTGGCGCCCTCCACGTACTCCATGATCAGCCACTGCTGCTCATCGTCGTTGACGAGGTCGTAGATGCCCACGATGTTCGGGTGGTTCAAGCTTGCGGCGATTCGCGCCTCGCGCTCGGCGCGCATGAGGTCGGGGCTCGAGTCGCCACCCAGCAGGTTGCCGACGCGCTTGATCGCGACCGCGCGGTCGAGAACGTCGTCCCGTCCTAGCCACACGGCACCCATGCCGCCGCGACCGATCTCTCGGTCCAGCGAGTACCTGCCACTGATCACCGTCAACCCTCCAGACTGCAAAACCTAGCGCCGACTCGGTCCGCACTGTGCCAATCTCGGCGATGAGAGACCGATGCGGCAGGCTAGGACCCTGCAGGCAGGTCCAGCAGCCGGCTGCCCCCGGCCCGGAAAGGTTCAGTGTGACTGTCGACCCGACCCTCCTCGACGACCTCGAGTGGCGCGGTCTCCTCGCCCATTCCACCGACGCCGGAGCGCTCCGCGATGCTCTCGCTGGCAGCAGCGTCCGGTTCTACGTGGGGTTCGACCCGACGGCTCCGAGCCTGCACATGGGAAACCTGGTCCAGCTCGTCACTGCCCGCCGCTTACAGGACGCCGGGCACACGCCTTTCCTGCTCGTCGGTGGCGCGACCGGCATGATCGGCGACCCACGCGACTCCGGTGAGCGCACGCTCAACACGGTCGAGACCGTGCAGGACTGGACGGCCCGGGTGCGAACGCAGATCGAACCGTTTCTGAGCTTTGAGGGCGACAACGCCGCCACCATGGTCAACAACCATGACTGGACGGCCGGGCTCTCCACGATCGACTTCCTCCGTGACATCGGCAAGCACTTCCCGGTCAACCGAATGCTGGGCCGCGAGACCGTGAAGCGCAGGCTTGAGTCGGGAATCAGCTACACCGAGTTCAGCTACGTGCTGCTCCAGTCGATGGACTTCTTGACTCTGCACCGGCTACACCACGTGAGCCTGCAGTTCGGCGGGTCCGATCAGTGGGGCAACCTCACCGGAGGCGTCGAACTGATCAGGCGCGCCGATGGCGCCATTGCCCACGCCTTCGCTACTCCGCTGGTGACCAAGGCCGACGGCACCAAGTACGGCAAGACCGAGGGTGGCGCCCTCTGGCTCGACCCCGAGATGCTCTCGCCCTACGCGTTCCACCAGTTCTGGTTGAACGTCGAGGACGTCAAGGTCGGTGAACTTCTACGCATCTTCACCTTCCTCGACCGCGATGAGATCGAGGCGCTGGAGGTGCGGCACAGCGAGAAGCCCTTCTTGCGTGAGGCGCAGAAGACGCTCGCGGACGCCGTGACGACGTTCGTGCACGGAGCCGACGAGACCGAGCACGCCAAGGCAGCGGCCGCGGCCCTGTTCGGGGGCGGCGACCTCGCCGCCCTGAGCGCCAGCACGTTGAGCGCCGCGCTGCGCGAGGCTGGCAGCGCACAGGTCACCGGCGCTGGGGGAATCCCGAGCATCGTCGATCTCTTGGTGGAGACTGGACTCGCCAAGAGCAAGGGTGAGGCCCGCCGGACCGTGGGGGAGGGTGGCGCCTACCTCAACAACGAGCGCGTGACCGATCCCGACGCCGTCCCTGGCCCCGACGACCTGATCGCCGGATCGTGGCTGGTGCTCCGGCGGGGCAAGAAGCAGTTCGCCGGGGTCGAGGTCGCCCGCTAGCCATGGATGAGCGCTGGCAGGACGAACTGCTCGAGAGGGTGTCGAGGAGCCTGCCCCCGCACGTACTGCGCTACTTCCAGGCGGGCGCTCGAGACGAGGTGACGCTCGCGGCGGCCAGCGCTGCGTGGCGCGACATCCGGTTCGCTCCACGTGTGCTGCGGGACGTCCGGAGTCCGAGCACCGCGACGACACTCCTGGGTTGCTCAGTGAGCGCCCCGATCGGGATCGCACCCACGTCCCTGCAACGGCTCGCGCATCCCGACGGTGAACTGGCGATGGCCCGTGGGGCAGCCGCCGCTGACGCGCTGATGGTGGTCTCGAGCAACGCCGGAGCCACCTTTGAGGACATCGCAGCTACCGGTGTTTCCTGGTGGCTCCAGGCCTACCTGACCGCCGACCGCGAGCTGATCGCTCCCACCCTGAACCGGGCCGCCGCCGCTGGCGCGCGCGCCGTCGTGCTCACGGTCGACACGCCGATGCCTGGTCCGAAGTACGAGTTGGCTGACGACTCAGCCTTTGGCGATCTCTCCCTGTCTTACGGGGTCAACCACCCCGACGTGGTTCGCGGACTCACTCCAGGGTCCGACCACGCCAGGGACCTGGGCCCTGGTGACGTTGCCTGGCTCACCGAGGTCACGGGACTTCCTGTTGTGGTGAAGGGCGTCCTGCGGGCAGACGATGCTCGCCGATGCGTCGACGCCGGGGCCGCTGCCGTCTGGGTCTCCAACCACGGAGGGCGTCAGCTCGACCGCAGTGTTGCGACGGCGCACGCCCTGGGCTCAGTGGTGCACGCCGTTGGGACGTCAGCTGAAATCTACGTCGACGGGGGAGTCACCCAGGGCCTGGACGTTCTCGCGGCCCTGGCCAGCGGAGCCCAGGCCGTGTTCTGTGGGCGGCTTCCCCTCTTCGCTCTGTGCGATGGGGGCGCCGACGGGGTGTCAGGAGCGCTGCTCGCGCTGCGTGACGAGCTGGTCTCGGCAATGGCCCTTGCCGGCTGCCCGAGCCTCGCGGACACGCCCGGAATCATCGCCCCACCAGCCCCAAACCGGCTCTGACCTGCACAAACACGAATGTGGCCCGCGCCACACCAATCCGATTTGGTGTTCTGCTGGAAGTCCCCTAATGTTCTCCGAGTCGCCAGGGAGCGGCGGGGAGCAAGGCGGTCACGCCGGGCTCTCGGCCCCGAGGTGGCCGCCTCCAACTCACACCGTCAGGTGCTCGGGTTCGTGTCACAGACACGGGATCGAAATCCTGACGCAACGGTGTGCGGCGGAGAACCAGCCTGAACAGCATCGGCGACGGTGCTGGTCTGTGCGTGTGATGTTTGAGAACTCAACAGTGTGTCATAGTCGACGGATTAGTTTGTATGCCCTGATCTTTTTGTTTGGGGTTTGTTTTTTCGGCAATGATGATTCTGGCGATAGCTGGGGTTTGTTT
>JBAUWM010000291.1:0-6470 GCA_049583775.1 Nocardioides sp. | reverse complement strand
CGCTCCGGCTGCTCGACCACCGGCACGACGACGCTGGTGGCTCGCTCCGGATGCTCGACCACCGGGCCCGCGCGTCAGCTAGCTATCAAAATCGATGGCTGAGAAGGGGCGGAGCTTCTCGAGGCTGTGCTCGGCGGTGATCGTGCGGATCGTGCCGCTGCGCGAGCGCATCACCAGCGAGTGCGTGCTGGCGCCGCCGGCCTTGTAGCGGACCCCACGGAGCAGCTCGCCGTCGGTGATGCCTGTGGCCACGAAGAAGCAGTCGTCGCCGGTGACCAGCTCGTCGGTGGTGAGGATCGTGTCGGGGCTCAGGTCGTGCCCGGCGTCGATCGCGCGCTGCCGCTCGGCGTCGTCCTGCGGCCAGAGCCGGCCCTGGATGGTGCCACCCAGGCACTTCATGGCGCAGGCCGCGATGATGCCTTCAGGGGTACCCCCGATGCCGAGCAGCAGGTCGATGCCGGTGTCGGGGCGGGCCGCCATGATGGCGCCGGCGACGTCGCCGTCGGAGATGAACTTGATCATCGCGCCGGTTGCGCGGATCTCCTCGGCCAATGCGCTGTGCCGTGGACGGTCGAGCAGCACCACGGTGACGTCGGAGGGACGCGAACCCTTCGCCTTGGCCACCTGGTGGATGTTTTCGGCCACGGGATAGCGCAGGTCGACGACGTCGGCCGCCTCGGGGCCGGTCACCAGCTTCTCCATGTAGAAGACCGCCGATGGGTCGTACATCGAACCGCGCGGCGAGACGGCCAGCACCGAGACGGCGTTGGTCATGCCCTTGGCGGTGAGGGTGGTGCCGTCGATCGGGTCGACGGCCACGTCGCACTCGGGCCCGGTGCCGTCACCGACGACCTCGCCGTTGAACAGCATGGGAGCGTCGTCCTTCTCTCCCTCGCCGATCACCACGGTGCCGCGCATGCCGATGGTCGAGATCATCACGCGCATCGCGTTCACCGCGACGCCGTCAGCGCCGTTCTTGTCGCCGCGACCGACCCAGCGGCCAGCAGCCATCGCCGCCGCCTCGGTGACGCGCACGAGCTCGAGGGCGAGGTTGCGGTCGGGCGACGAGGGCGCGACGTCGAATTGCGGCGGCATCGTGGGGGAGCTCATGGGCGGATGGTATCGGCATGTGCCAGCGCCAGCCCGGCACTCAGGCGACGCGGGCAACCTGTGAGACTGATGCCTGTGAGCGTGGCCGTCCCGAGGAGCCCGGCGTGAGTGGGCAGCAGCCCCCCGAGCAGGGCGGGCGGTACAACCGCACCGCCAACGGTTTGATCGGCTCGATGATCATCACGGTCCTGGCGGTTGTCGGATTCGTGCTCTTCCGCGGGCTCTTCAGCGATGAGCCTGATCAGGGCCGGCCCGAGCCGATCGACTATCTGCCGTCCGTCCAGCAACTGCAGACCAACGACTACGAACCGGTGTATCCCGCAACTCTCCCCGAGGGCTGGATCGTCACGAACCTCGACGTCGACCCAGGCGAACGACCTGCCTATGGGCTGAACTTCTACACCCCCGACGACGAGTTCGTGGGGCTGCGGCAAGCCGACGAGGACGTCGATGAGCTGCTGGCCGAGTTCGTCGACGAGAACCCGGTGGAGGAAGACCCCCTCACTGGTGTTGCCTTCGGCAGCACCTGGGAGGGGTGGTCGGACGAGGGGGGTGACCGGGCGTACTCAACGACCTTCGGTGACGACACGGTGCTCGTGTTCGGCGACGTGAGTGCCGACGAGCTCGCAGAGCTCGTTGCCCTGCTCGGTACTACTCCGCTGCCTGCTCCATAACCGCGTCGAGTCGCTGACGCGCGCCGTCGAGCCAGTTCTGGCACACGGTGGCAAGGTGCTCGCCGCGCTCCCACAGAACCAGCGACTCCTCCAGGGTGATGCCGCCGGTCTCAAGCCGACGCACCACGTCGATCAGCTCTTCGCGGGCCTCCTCGTAGGTGGGCTGCTCAGTCATCGGCGTTCTCCTGGGGGCTGGTTGAGGTGATGTCGGCGTGCAGGCGCCCGTCAGCCACCCGGACGCTGATCGATGCGCCCGCGGTCACTGCGGCGACGGACGTGACGACGTGCCCGGCGTGGTCCTGCAGCACGGCGTAGCCACGTTCGAGGGTTGCGAGCGGGCTCAGGGCGCGGGCACGGGCCCGGTGGTGGTCGATGTCGTCGGCGGCGCGGTCGAGCAGGTGGCCGACTGTGCGCCGGGCGCGCTCCTGCAAGTGGGTTACTTCGGTGTGCCGCTCGGCTACCAACGTGCGGGGATCGGCTAGCACCGGGCGTGAGCGGAGCGCGTCGAGTCCGGTCTGCTCGCGGGCCAGTACTCCGAGCACCACTCCCCGCAATCGCTGGCGTGCGGCGGCCACGGCCTGGGCTTCGGCGGCCACGTCGGGCACGACGAGCTTGGCGGCGTCGGTGGGGGTCGAGGCACGCACGTCGGCCACCAGGTCGAGCAACGGCTGGTCGGGCTCGTGCCCGATGGCTGACACCACGGGAGTTCGCGCCTTGGCCACGGCGCGGATCAACCCCTCGTCAGAGAACGGCAGCAGGTCTTCGACCGACCCGCCCCCGCGGGCGATCACGATGACGTCAACGCCCTCGTCGGCGTCGAGCCGCGCCAGCGCTTCCATCACCTCGCCGGCGGAGCGCTGGCCTTGCATGGTGGCGTGGACCACGGCGAACTCGACCGCGGGCCAGCGTCTTCGGGCGTTCTCGAGTACGTCGCGCTCGGCGGCCGACGACGGCGCGGTGATCAGCCCGACCCGGCGCGGCAGGAAGGGCAGCGCGCGCTTGAGGGCGCTGTCGAAGAGACCTTCAGCGGCCAGCAGTTGCCGGCGTCTCTCGAGTCGGGCCAGCAATTCGCCGAGACCGACCATCCGGATCTCACGGACTTGCAACGACAGCGCGCCGCGGTTGGCGTAATAGGTCGGCTTGGCGTGCATGACCACGCTGGCGCCCTCGACCAGTGGGGGGTTGAGCGAGTCGATGATCGTGCGTGAGCACGTGACGGGCACCGAGATGTCGGCCACCGAGTCGCGCAACGTCATGAAGACGGTGTTGATGCCCGGACGGCGGCTCAGCTGGGCGACCTGGCCCTCAACCCACACAGCGCCGAGCCGGGCGATCCACCCGTCGATCGCGGTCGCGATCTGTCGCACCGGAGCCGGCTGCTCCAGCGACGTCTCCAGGGCCATGCGTGGAGGTTACTGGTCGGCGCCGACGGTCCAACGGCGCTCGAGCAACCGGGTCGCTTCGGCGAGGGTGAGCCCGAGTCGGCGCGCCGTGGCGGCGTACTCGCCGGCCGCATCGACGGCGTTGTAGGGAGTAGGGCCGCTCGCGACGAACGTGCCTCGTCGTCCCTCGGTGACGACCACGCCGTCGCCCTCGAGCTCCTTGTAGGCCCGCGCCACCGTGTTGGTGGCCAGGCCGAGCTCGTCGGCCAGCGCTCGGACGGTCGGCAGCTTCGTACCAGCTGACAGCTGACCGGACGCCGCCCTGCCCGCGATCTGCGCGCGCAGCTGTTCGAACGGAGGGTCGGGTGAACCCGGGTCGAGCGGCAGCACGGTCACCAGCGCACGGTAGGTGATAAGAGTGGCGCGTGCAGCCCTGCGTCCTGGTCATCGGCGAGTCGATCGTTGACGTCGTGCTCGGTGCCGACGGATCACGCGTGGAGCGCCCAGGAGGGAGCGCCGCCAACGTGGCCGTCGCCTTGGCACGGCTGGGCCGTCGGGTGCAGTTCGCCACCGCCTTCGCCGACGACGAGCGGGGTGCTCTGCTCGCCCAGCACCTCGAGGCCAACGGCGTCGAGCTGGCGACCGACCCGCACGTGCTCGAACGCACCTCGAGCGCCGCGGCGACGATCGGACCAGACGGGTCGGCATCGTATGTGTTCGACCTCGACTGGCGCCTGGCCCCCGTCCCTGAGGTGACAACCCAGTGGGTGCACGTGTGCTCGCTCGGTGCGGTGGTCGAGCCCGGCGCCGATGAGGTGCTCGACCTCGTGCGGCGCAGCACCGTGCCGGTGACCTACGACATCAATGCCCGCCCGGCTATCACCGGGTCCGGGCCTGACGTGCGTGAGCGGGTCGAGGCGGTCGCGCGCTACGCCTGGTTGGTGAAGGCCAGCGACGAAGACCTCGAGGCGCTCTACCCACAACGATCCATCGCGGAGGCCGCAGCACACCTGCTGGCCTTGGGACCACACGCGGTGGTGGTCACCCGCGGTGCCGACGGCCTGGCCTGGTTCGCCGGAGCCACGGTGGTCGAGCAGCCCGTGGTGATGGCGACGGTGGTCGACACGATCGGCGCCGGCGACACTGTCTCTGCCGCACTCATCGACGCTCTCCTGGACGACGCCACCCCGGCCGTCGCTCTCGCCCATGCTGCGGCGGCGGCAGCGATCACGGTGTCGCGACCCGGAGCCGACCCGCCGATGCGCGGCGACCTCGACTGAGCTCTCGCCGTCGGGGTTGAGAGGATGCACCCGTGCGCCTGCGGATCGACCTCGCCTACGACGGCACAGATTTCCGAGGCTGGGCCACGCAACCGGGCCTGCGCACGGTGCAGGCCGAGGTCAGCCAAGCGCTCGCCATGGCGCTGCGGGTTCCCGAGGTGACAGTGATCTGCGCCGGGCGTACCGACGCCGGCGTCCACGCTCGCGGCCAGGTGGTGCATTGCGACATCCCGGCCGATGCCGCGGGCAATGTTCCAGACCAACTCGCGCGGCGGCTCAACGGCATCCTTCCGCAAGACGTGCGGGTGCTTGCCCTCACCGAGGCGCCGGCTGGCTTCGATGCCCGGTTCAGCGCACTGTGGCGGCGTTATGCCTACCGTGTGGCCGACTCGCCTGAGTTGCTCGACCCGCTCACGCGCGCCCACGTGCTCAGGTGGTCGCGCCCACTCGACCTCGACGCGATGAACCAGGCCTCGAAGGATCTGCTCGGACAGCACGACTTCGCGAGCTTCTGCAAGCAGCGGCGGGGCGCCACCACGATCCGCACCTTGCTCGACCTGACCTGGTCACGCGACGAGGCCGGCGTGGCAGTGGCCACCGTGCGAGCCGATGCGTTCTGCCACTCGATGGTCAGGTCGCTGGTCGGCTGCCTGCTGGCGGTGGGCGACGGACGTCGTCCGGTGACCTGGGCCCGAGACTTGCTGGCGGCCAACCAACGCGACCCCGCTGTCTCGGTCGCGCACGCCCATGGGCTGACGCTCGAGCAGGTCGCCTACCCCGCAGACGACGAGCTGCTGGCGCGGGCCGTGCAGACGAGAGCCAAACGTGGCTGACGACGACGGCGAGCACTACTTCACCGCTGACCCCACGGTTGCCTTCAAGCGCGCCGCGGTCACCGCCGAGGTGTGGGGGCACCGACTCGAGCTCACGAGTGGCTCTGGGGTCTTCGCCCGCGGCCGCGTCGACATCGGCACCGCGATCCTGTTGCGCGAGACAGAGCCGCCGTCTGCGGGAGAGGTCCTCGACCTCGGCTGCGGCTACGGCGTGATCGGGCTCGCCATCGCTGCGGCGGTACCTAGTGCAGTCGTGACCGGCGTCGACGTCAACGAGCGCGCCGTCCTGCTGGCCAACCAGAACGCCACCGCGCTCGGCCTGGCCGACCGCTACTCCGCGCTCACCCCCGACGCGGTGAACCCAGAGGCGAGGTACGACGAGATCTGGTCGAACCCACCCATCAGGATCGGCAAGGAAGCGCTGCACGCGCTCCTGCTCCGCTGGCTGCCAACTCTCACCCCCGGCGGTCGAGCCGTCATGGTCGTGGGCAAGAACCTCGGCGCCGACTCGCTCCAGCGCTGGCTCGGCGATCAGGGCTGGCCCACCGAGCGCATCGCCAGCGCCAAAGGCTTCCGAGTGCTCGAGACCCGCCGCGACTAGGTGGTTGAGGTGTGAAGGCCGTTAGGCCTGAGCCTCGAAACCCCTGCGGCCGACCGGGTTTCGAGGCTCGTCGCTGGCGCTCCTCGCACCTCAACCTCCGGGGTGGTTGAGGTGTGAAGGCCGTTAGGCCTGAGCCTCGAAACCACCGGAAGCACCACGCTCCCGCTCTTGCACCGCCTTGCGCCGTGACAACGCTGGCAGCGCCGTGAACTCACCGCGAATCAGCGCTTCTCGCTTCGTCCGACTCCAACCCTGTACCCGCTTCTCGAAGTCGAACGCCTGTTTGATGGTCGAGAACTCGCCGGCCCACGCGAGCTGCACGGGCTGACGCCGGCGCGTGTAGGTCGCACCGAGGTCAGGCGAGTTGTGCTCGGCAAGGCGTTGCTCGAGGTGGATGGTGCTGCCGACGTAGTACGAGTCGTCTGCGCATCGAAGGATGTAGGCCCAGGGCATGGGTCGATCTTTCGGGCGCGGCGTTCGGTGTGGCAACCCACTGACGGCTGGCTGTGGATCACGGTGGTTTCGAGGCTCGTCGCTGGCGCTCCTCGCACCTCAACCTTCGGGGTGGTTGAGGTGTGAAGGCCGTTAGG
>JBAUWM010000290.1:0-2143 GCA_049583775.1 Nocardioides sp. | reverse complement strand
AAGTCGCGCACCCGGCTCACGAACGTCGCGATGCCCGCACGCTCGGCACGTGCCAGACCCTCGATGTCGTCGCCGTCGGCGCCGACCGCGACGATCACGGCGCCGTAGGCCGGGTCTTCACACGCGTCGATCAGGGCCTGCAGGTTGGTTCCGCTGCCCGAGACCAGGACGACGAGACGGGCGGGGTTCACGGCGGTGACCCTACCGAGCAGCGTGGCCGGTCAGTGATCCAGCAGGGTTCGGCGCTGCCACCAGGTCATCGCCAGGGCGCCGAGCAGCGCGCCCAGTCCGAACGACGGCACCGCGTGCAGCATGGCGTCGAACGCGAAGGGGCCGACGTCCTGCATGCGGCCTGGCCCGATGGAGCCACCGGCCAGGCCGGCCAGCAGGCCGAAGCCCAAGCCGGCAACGACGCCCCCCACGCAGCCATGGAGCGCGGCTTCGAGGTAGCGGGGCGTGGGGTGGGTGCGCTGGGCCAAGGAACCGGCCACGAACGCCACGAGGGCTGGCACGACGACCAGCCAGGCGGTGTATCCAGGCGTCGGTCCGTCGTCGGGCAGAGCCGCGAGCAGGGGCAACATCGGGAGCGGCCCGAGCACCACCGCGCCGGGCGTGACCAGGGTGGCTGTGCCGACGGTGAAGCCGGGCCCGAGCAGATAGGCACCGGAGAACAGCGCGGCGTTGGGCAGCACCAGCAGGCTCAGGCCGACGATCAGCGCACTCGACCCGGCATCGGCGTCCAGCTGTGACATCACGTTGGCCGCGGTGCTGAAGTCGACCACGAGCGCTATCACGACGGTCAGTAACGAGACCGCTGCCCACAGCACCAGCACCCGACGGGCGACGTGAGCACCCGCGCGCACCGCGACGGGTAGGTAGGCCGCCCAGATGGCGGCCCGTCCCGAACCCACGGCAATGGCGGGTGCGCCCACCGCAAGACAGAGTAGGAACGACCAGGTGACCACTCGGCCGGTGTCGATCGGCGTGGTGGCTGTGGCGGCCACCGAGGCGGTCGTCACAGCGGTGACGACGTAGCCCGCGGTGAAGAGCGCCGCAGCCAGGGGCACCGTGAAGTCGCGTTGTCCGTCGACGATCTGGTCGGCGTCCGGACCGTGGCCCGACACCGACGCTCCGACCCGCTGCCCAAGGCGCCACAGCGACCAGGCGACCAGCAGGGTGACGCCGAGCGGCACGGCGGTGATCAGGGTTCCCTCGACGGTGATGCCCGACCCGTGCCCCAGCAGCCAACCCAGCGCACCAACTCGGAGCCCATCGCGTGGGGCGCCGTGTGCGCCGCCATCGGTGAGGAACCAGCCGACGACGCCGAACCCAAGGCAGGTGAGCAGGGTCCCGGCTGCGGCGGCGACTCCGCCCGCACTGGCCACGAGCACCAGCGGGCGGCGGGTCGCCAGGTCGTGCCCGACCTCCGCAGCCGGGCGGCGAGTCCGGCCCGCGGCCGAGCTGGCAGGAGGAAGCAGGGAGGTCATGGCCTTCGTATCCTGACTCGCCCGCGGTGCCCGTCGTTGCTCCCACGCCGGGCCGAGGCAAGTCCGAGACCGCTGGTGGCTTCGACTACCTTGCAGGTGCGATGAGAGACCCCGAGCAGTTCGACGCGTTCTACAAGGACGCTCGCGACCGCCTGCTCGTGCAGACCTTCGCCCTCACTGGCGATCTGTCGTCGTCGCGCCGCTCGGTTCGTGACGCCTTCGTCGTGGCCTGGCACCACTGGCGCAAGGTGGCGCTCCTCGACGACCCCGAGACGTCGGTGCGGCCCACCGCGTGGAGGTTGGCTCAGCGGCGGCACACCGCGCGGATGTGGCACCGCGAGCGCCAGCTGCCCGACGACGTGCTGGTCATCTCCGAGGCGCTCGCCAAGCTGCCCACCGCGCAGCGGCGCACGCTCGTGCTCACCCAGCTCGCCGCGGTGTCGATGCCCCAGATGGCGCGCGAGGTCGGCCTCACCCTCGAGCAAGCTGAGCGAGAGCTCCAGCTCGGCGCCACACAGCTCTCCCTGCTGCTCGACGTACCCGCGTCGGGATTGCGCTCGGTCTTCGAACGACTCGGCTCGGCCGTCGTCGAGCGGGTGCAATGGCCCCGAGCCCCGATCGTGCGTCGCGCCGGCGCCGCCCGCCGACGTTCCCAC
>JBAUWM010000289.1:0-2895 GCA_049583775.1 Nocardioides sp. | reverse complement strand
GCCGCCTCGCCCTTCCGACGCCTTGGCCACTTTCAGTGCCGTCTTGCAGGAGGTGCCGTTGGCCTGCACCTTCTGGGCGCCGTAGTGGGAGCCCGACACAGGGCCTGGTGAGGTGTAGCCGATCTCGCCACACTGCTTGACGACGCCGGCCTGGGCGGGGGCGGCGGGTGTGACGACGAGTGCGGCCAGGAGGCCAACGGTGATGGCGGTGACGCGGACCTTCATGAGTGACCTCGAGAGTGTGGTGGGGGCGCAGCGAAAGCGATGGACTCGCACGTTGCCACGTTGCACCCCCAAGTCCCATGGTCACAACGGACTAGTCCGTTGTGACTGGTGCCGCCGAAGGCTGACTCGGTGCCGGCGTGTTCCAGAAAAGTCACACACTGTGGAAGGGGCGTCATGCGCCTCATATGGTTCGCACATGACTTCAGGCCCCACCGAGGAGACCGTCGAGGGCGGACTGAGCGAGCCGACCGAGCTCGAGCCCGAGCAGGGCTCGCTCGATCTTGCCCAGGCCGAAGACGTGCACACCCGCGCCGACTGGGAGGCCGAGACGGCCAAGGTGCTGCGCAAGTCGCGGCGGATGACCGACGACGACCCCGACGACCTGGTCTGGCAGAAGCTCACCCGGACCACCTTGGATGGCATCGCCGTGGCCCCGCTCGGCACACCCGAGCTGCTGGAGGACCTGACCACCTCGGGCCGCCCGACCCGCGCCGGTGCCTGGGACATTCGTGCCCGCTTCAGCGCCGGGGCGGCCAAGGCGGTCAACGAGGAGATCTTGGTCGACCTGAACGGTGGCGTCACCAGCCTGTGGCTGGGGCTCACCTCCGACACCGACTTCGACACCCTGCTGCACGAGGTGTTGCTCGACCTCGCTCCCGTGGTGCTCGACGCAGGGCAGGACGCAGCCGGGGTCGCCCGGGCCTTTCTCGAGCAGGTGGGCGACGCCGAGCTTCACCCTGAGACCAACCTCGGCGTTCCGGCGTCGGAGGCAACCGCGGAGGTTGCCGACCTCGCCCGCGACCGAGGCATCCTGGCCTTCGTCGTCGACGCCACGCCCGTTCACGACCAGGGAGCCTCCGACGCACAAGAGCTCGGACACAGCATGGCGCTGGCCGCGGCGTATCTGCGCACGATGACCGAGGCCGGCTCGAGCGTCGAGGACGCCGCCGCGCTGGTCGAGTTCCGCTACGCGGTGACTGACGAGCAATTCCCCTCGATCGCCAAGCTCCGCGCGGCCCGCCGCCTCTGGGCACGGGTGCAGGAGCTCTGCGACGCCGAACCGGTGGCGCAGCGCCAGCACGCCGTCACCAGCCGGCCGATGATGAGCAGCTACGACCCGTGGGTCAACATGCTCCGCACCACCGTGGCCGCCTTCGCCGGTGGCGTCGGCGGCGCCGACTCGGTGACGGTGCTGCCGTTCGACAGCCCGCTGGGTCGCCCGGACACCCTCGGTCGCCGGGTCGCGCGCAACACCTCGCACCTACTGATCGACGAGTCGCACGTAGCCAAGGTGGCCGACCCGGCCGGCGGCTCTTACGCCGTCGAGAAGCTCACCGACGACCTCGCCGTCGCCGCTTGGGACGTCTTCGGCAGGCTCGAGGCGGGGGAGTCGCTCGACGAGATGGTGGCCGCCGTCGCGGAGGCTCGCGAGAAGCAGGTGGCGACGCGCAAGCGTCCGCTCACCGGCGTCACGGAGTTCCCGAACCTGGCCGAGCAGCTGCCCGAGCGTGTCGCCGACGGAGCCTGGGACGGCGTCCGCCCCTATGGCGCGAGCTTCGAGGCGATGCGCGCCGAGCCCGCTCAGGCGCCCGTCTTCCTGGCCACGCTCGGCACCGTGGCGTCACACACCGCCCGGGCCACGTTCGCCTCCAACCTGCTGGCCGCCGGCGGCATCGCCGTCGACGTGGCTGGGGCCACCTCAAGCACCGACGACCTGATTGCGGCATACAAAGGGCAGCCTGTGGTCTGCCTGGCCGGTTCTGACCCGACCTACGCCGAGTGGGGCGAGGCCGCGGCTGCGGCCCTGCGTGAGGCCGGCGCCGTGCGCGTGATCATCGCGGGGGTCTCGACCAGCTCGACCACCGACGTTTTCGATCGTGTCGACGACTCGTGCGCGACCGGTGTCGATGCGCTGGCGTTCTTGACCCGCACAAGAGAGGCCCTGTCATGAGCGTTCCGAAGAGCTTTGCCGGGCTCGACCTGGGAAGTGAGGGGGCTTCGAAGCGAGTCTCGCTCGCGGCTCAACCCTCTGGCGGGTCTTGGGCCAGTCCCGAGGGCATCGACGTACTCCCGATCTACGGCCCCGAGCACCTCGAGGGCCTCGACGCGCTCGACACGTGGCCGGGCCTCAGCCCGTTCCTGCGCGGGCCCTATCCCACGATGTACACCACCCAGCCGTGGACCATCCGGCAGTACGCCGGATTCTCGACCGCCGAGGAGTCCAACGCGTTCTACCGGCGCAACCTCGCGGCTGGTCAGAAGGGCCTCTCGGTCGCCTTCGACCTCGCCACCCACCGCGGCTACGACTCCGACCACCCTCGGGTGCGCGGCGACGTCGGCATGGCTGGCGTGGCGATCGACTCGATCTACGACACGCGCACCCTGTTCGACGGCATCCCGCTCGACGAGATGTCGGTGTCGATGACCATGAACGGTGCCGTGCTGCCCGTGCTCGCGCTCTACATCGCGGCCGCGGAAGAGCAGGGGGTGAAGCCGGAGCAGCTCGCGGGGACCATCCAGAACGACATCCTCAAAGAGTTCATGGTCCGCAACACCTACATCTATCCGCCGGCGCCGAGCATGCGGATCATCTCCGACATCTTCAGCTTCACCGCCGCGAGGATGCCGCGCTTCAACTCGATCTCGATCTCCGGCTATCACATCCAGGAG
>JBAUWM010000288.1:0-25848 GCA_049583775.1 Nocardioides sp. | reverse complement strand
CGCACGCCGAAGGTAGGCGTAAGGCGTCAGCCTTTAAGCCCCTGGCAATACCTCTCACGGCGGTAGCGCCGGTTCGAATCCGGTCGGGGGTACAGAAAAAGACGAAGCCCGGGCCCATCAGGCCCGGGCTTCCTTGCATTTCGCTTTCGCTCCAGGTGCAGATGCAGGTACAGGAGTAGGTGCGGCTCAGGCGCAGAGCCCGGCGGCCAGTCGCGAGGCGGTCTGTGCCTCCGCATCCTCATCGGGCTCGATGGTGGGTTCGTCGTCGGGATCGGAGGACCCCACCGAGTCGTCAGCCTTGATGCTGTCCTCACTGAAGTCCTTGCCGAGCTGCTGGTCCTCCATGATGCGTTGCCAGAGGTCATCGGCGTCCTCGGTCCAGATCAGCCGGTTCGGGTCGGGCTCGTACTCGGCGATCGGCACGGTGATGAACTTGATCTTGTCGAGACCGGTGCTGCGGAACTCAATGGCCAGGTCGTAGAGCTTGCGCACCGAGTCGAGCTTCGAGTCGACCTCGATCGAGGAGGTCACCGCGTTGAGGAAGCCGTAGATCCGGGTCGGCTGCGACAGGGTGTCGGCGGACATGACCCGGTTGACCATCGACGCGATGAACGCCTGCTGCCGCTTCATACGACCGATGTCGCCCGTCACCGAGAGCACTGATCGCTCGCGCACGTAGTTGAGGGCGTCTTGTCCGGTCAGCACCTGGGTGCCAGCGTCGAAGAAGATGTTGTGCTCGGTGTCGTTGACTTCCTTCGGGAGGCAGACCTCGACACCGTTGACGGCGTCGACCATGTCCTTGAATCCGTTGAAGTCGAGCACCAGGAAGTGGTCGATGAAGATGCCGGTCAGCGCCTCGACTGTCTGGACGGTGCATTGGGCGCCACCTTCGGAGAAGGCGCTGTTGAACATCACGGCGTCGGCTGCCGGCACGACCTCACCGCCGCGCAGCATGCACTCGGGTCGGTCGACAATCGCGTCGCGGGGGAGGCTCACCCCGTAGGCGTTGCGGCGATTCGCTGAGACGTGCAACAGGATCGTGGTGTCTGCGCGCTCACCGATGTCACTGAGCCCGTCGATGTCGTTGCCCTCGCCGGCGCGCGAGTCAGACCCCATGATCAAGATGTTCATCGGCTGCTTGGGCCCGTCGAGCTCCATCTTGGCCACGCCGTCGGCGTGCTCGATGTCCTCGCCGGGTCCGATGTTGTTGTTCAGGTTCTGGTAGGCGAAGAACACAACTGTGGCAGTCAGCACAGCGAGCACCGCCTGGCTGATGGCGGCCACGGTCCAGACGGCGCGACGGTGCGGAGGATGCGCGGGGGCCTGGCTGTCGTCGGTCACTGACACATTCTCCCAGAGCGCTGGTCGTCCACGTGGCGCCCGTGTCCGATTTCCGCGAGAACCTGCTGCCATGAGCGATGATGATGGCTTCATGTCCAGCCACCATCGCCTCGATCTCGAGAGCTGCTACCGCGCAGTGAAGTCGCGCGACCGCAGGTTCGACGGCGTCTTCTACACCGCGGTGCGCACCACCGGCATCTACTGCCGACCATCCTGCCCGGCTCGGACTCCCGGGTTCGCCAATGTGTCGTTCCACCCCAGTCCGGCCTCGGCGCAGGCCGCTGGCTACCGGGCCTGCAAGCGGTGCCTGCCCGACGCCACTCCGGGCAGCCCCGACTGGGACGTTGCCGCCGACGTCGCCGGCCGAGCGATGCGGTTGATCGCCGATGGCGTTGTCGACCGGGAGGGGGTCGACGGACTCGCTCGTCGGGTCGGCTACACCCCGCGCCACCTCGGCCGCGTGCTGACCGCCGAGCTCGGCGCTGCCCCCTTGGCGCTGGCCCGCGCCCGGCGCGCTCAGACCGCACGGGTGCTGATCGAGACCACTGATCTCAGCTATGCCGACGTCGCGTTTGCCGCCGGCTTCACGAGCGTGCGGCAGTTCAACGACACCGTGCGGGAGGTCTATGCCGCGAGCCCGACCGAGCTGCGTGGACGACGTGGGCGCCAGGCCACGACCGGCTCGATCGGCATGCGACTAGCGGTCCGCACGCCCTTCGCTGGGCGCGCGCTGCTCGGCTTCCTGAGCCACCACGTCATCGCTGGAGTTGAGACCGTCGGGCCTGGTTGGTACGCACGCACACTGGACCTGCCGCACGGCCACGGCACGCTGCGGCTCGACATCGACGATCACCTCGCTGTGGGCGAGACCGCCTTCGTGCGTGCGACGTTCAGTCTCACCGACCTGCGCGACACCTCTGCCGCAGTCGAGCGCGCCCGCCGCTTGGTAGACGCCGACTGCGATCCGGTCGCCGTCGACGACTACTTCGCAGCTGATCCCGTGCTGGGGCACGTGGCTCGAAAGACGCCAGGCCTGCGGGTGCCCGGTCAGGTCGACGGAGACGAGACCGCGGTGCGCACCGTGATCGGCCAGCAGGTCTCGGTGGCCGGCGCCTGCACCGTCACCGCACGGCTCGTTGCCCGCTACGGAATCCCGGTCGAGACTGGCATCTCGGGACTGACGCACTTGTTCCCCCGCGCGGCAACGCTCGCCGGAATGCCGGTCGACGAGCTGCCCATGCCTCGCGCGCGCGGCCGAGCCCTCGTGGGCCTGTGTCGGGCACTCGCCGATGGGGAGGTCGTGCTCGACCGGGGGAGCGATCGCGCGGAGGTGCGCCGCTCGCTTCTAGCACTGCCAGGCATCGGGCCATGGACCGCCGACTACATCGCGATGCGCGCACTGGCTGACCCCGACGTCTTCCTGCCCACCGACGTAGGCGTCCGCAACGTCGTCGCCGGTCTCGGACACCGGCTCGACGACGTGCTCCTGCACGCCGACGCGTGGCGACCGTGGCGCTCGTACGCGCTCATGCACCTCTGGAACACCCTCATGCCGAGCCCGCCCACGTCCGAGGAGAACTGACATGTGGACCGTCATCGACTCACCGATCGGCGAGCTCCGTCTCGTCGAGCATCACGACTCGATCACCGCGATCGAGTTCTCGCCGTTCCGGGACCCTGACGGGCGGGTGCGGGGAGCCCGCGAGGACGCTCACCCGCTGCTGGTCGAGACCGCCCGGCAGCTCACCGCCTACTTCGCCAAGGAGCTGACGGAGTTCGACCTGCCGCTAGCCCCGGTCGGCTCGGTCTTTCAGCAACGCGTGTGGAAGGAGCTCATCGAGATCGGCTACGGCGAAACCGCCTCCTACGGTCAGGTCGCCCACCGGATCGGCAAGACCAACGCCGCTTCGCGAGCGGTCGGCCTAGCCAACGGATCGAACCCGATCCCCATCGTCATTCCGTGCCACCGGGTCATCGGCGCCAATGGCACGCTTACCGGCTATGCCGGCGGGCTGGAGCGCAAGCAACTGCTGCTGGGGCTCGAGCAGGAAGCGCTGTTCTAGTCAGCCGCGGCGCGGCGCAGTGACTCTGAAAGTCGCTCGGCTGCGGCGATGACGGCCGGGGCGTGCATACGACCAGGTTGACGCGACAGTCGCTCGAGCGGACCCGAGACCGACACGGCGGCGATGATCTTGCCGCCGGGGGAGCGGACCGGGGCCGACACGGAAGCGACGCCCTGCTCCCGCTCGCCTACCGACTGCGCCCAGCCTCGACGTCGGATGCCTGACAGTGCGGCGGCCGAGAAGGCTGCGTGCTGGAGCCCCCGGTGCATGCGCTCGGGGTCTTCCCACGCGAGCAACACCTGCGCAGCCGAACCGGCGCGCATGGTCAGCTGTGAGCCCACCGGAATGGTGTCGCGCAGTCCGGAGGGACGCTCGGCGGCGGCTACACACACGCGGTGGTCGCCTTGGCGCCGCCACAGCTGGGCCGACTCGCCGGTGATGTCGCGCAGCCGTGCGAGCACCGGGCCGGCGGTGGCGAGAAGTCGGTCTTCGCCAGCAGCAGCCGACAGCTCGGCCAAGCGCGGGCCGAGCACGAAGCGGCCCTGCATGTCACGAGCCACGAGGCGGTGGTGCTCGAGCGCCACGGCCAGGCGGTGCGCGGTGGGTCGAGCCAGTCCAGTACCCGCCACCAGACCGGCCAGCGTCGCTGGGCCGGACTCCAGGGCCGTGAGCACGAGGGCTGCCTTATCGAGGACTCCGACGCCGCTAGAGTTGTCCATATAGCAAGATTAACGTCTCACTCCCTGGGATGCAAGCGCTACGGTGAGGGCACCGGAAAGATCGACGAAGGAGTCAGTCATGGGCAGGACCCTGTCGGAGAAGGTCTGGGACGAGCACGTGGTGCGATCCGCCGCGGGTGAGCCTGACCTCCTCTACATCGACCTCCATCTCATTCACGAGGTGACGAGTCCGCAGGCCTTTGACGGCCTGCGTCTGGCCGGACGCAGCGTCCGCCGCCCCGACCTCACCCTCGCTACCGAAGACCACAATGTCCCGACGCTCAACTGGGACAAGCCGATCGCTGACCCGGTGTCCAAGACCCAGGTCGACACCCTGCGTCGCAACGCCGCCGAGTTCGGGGTGCGTCTGCACCCGCTCGGTGACATCGAGCAGGGCATCGTGCACGTGGTCGGCCCTCAGCTCGGCCTGACCCAGCCCGGCATGACCATCGTGTGCGGCGACAGCCACACCAGCACTCACGGCGCCTTCGGGGCGATCGCGTTCGGAATCGGCACCTCCGAGGTTGAGCACGTGCTGGCCACGCAGACCCTGACGCAGGCCAAGCCCAAGACGATGGCCGTCACGATCAACGGCAGCTTGCCTGCCGGCGTCACAGCCAAGGACATGGTGCTGACCCTCATTGCTCACACCGGCACCGGTGGCGGTCAGGGCTACATCGTCGAGTACCGCGGCCAGGCCATCGACGAATTGTCGATGGAAGCGCGGATGACGGTCTGCAACATGAGCATCGAGTGGGGTGCCAAGGCGGGCCTCATTGCTCCCGACCAGACCACCTTCGACTACATCGAAGGACGTCCCGAAGCTCCCAAGGGCGCCGACTGGGACGCTGCCGTCGAGCACTGGAAGTCGCTGGTCACTGACGAGGACGCCACCTTCGACCGCGAGATCGTCCTCGACGCCAGCGTGATGACCCCGTTCGTGACCTGGGGAACCAACCCGGGTCAGGGCGTTCCGCTCGGGGCCAGTGTGCCGAACCCCGCAGACTTCGAGGACGCGCAAGACCAGATCGCCGCCGAGCGGGCTCTGGAGTACATGGGTCTCGAGGCCGGCACCCCGATGCGCGACGTCAAGGTCGACACCGTGTTCGTCGGCTCGTGCACCAACGGCCGGATCGAGGACCTGCGGCTCGCAGCAGAGATCATCAAGGGCCGCAAGGTCGACCCGAACACTCGCCTGCTGGTCGTGCCGGGTTCGGTGCGGGTGCGCATGCAGGCTCAGGACGAGGGACTCGACGCGATCTTCATCGAAGCTGGCGCCGAGTGGCGCGGCGCCGGTTGCTCCATGTGTCTGGGCATGAACCCCGACACGCTCGAGCCCGGAGAGCGAAGCGCCTCCACCTCCAACCGCAACTTCGAGGGTCGACAGGGCAAGGGCGGGCGCACGCACCTGGTCTCCGTGCCGGTCGCTGCTGCTACTGCCGTGCGCGGCACGCTCTCGTCGCCCGCCGACCTCGAGCCCGCGGCCCAGCCCGCGCACGCCTGAAGGGATCAGTAGTCATGGACAAGTTCACGACCCACACCGGCGTCGGCGTGCCGCTGCGCCGCAGCAACGTCGACACCGACCAGATCATCCCAGCCGTGTATCTCAAACGAGTCACCCGCGACGGCTTTGAGGACGGCCTGTTCGCCGCGTGGCGCAACGACCCCGAGTTCGTGCTCAACAACCCGGTCTACGCGAACGGCTCGGTCCTCGTGGCTGGCCCCGACTTCGGTACCGGGTCATCTCGTGAGCACGCCGTGTGGGCCTTGCAGAACTACGGGTTCAAGGCCGTCATCTCGGCACGCTTCGCCGACATCTTCCGAGGCAACTCCGGCAAGGCCGGGCTGCTTGCCGCTCAGGTCGACGAGAAGGTCGTCCAGCGACTTTGGGACTACCTCGCCGACAACCCCGGCGCATCGGTCACCGTCGACCTCGAGTCGCGGACCGTGCGCGCCGGCGACGGCCCGGACGCCATCGAAGACTCCTTCGACATCGACGATTACACGCGCTGGCGCTTGCTCGAGGGCCTCGACGACGTCGGCATCACGTTGGGGCACGGTGCGGACATCTCAAGCTACGAGGAGACCCGTCCAGCTTGGAAGCCCGCCACCCTCCACGCCTGAATCCCTGTGGTTGAGCGGGATTCTCGCTCAACCTAGTTCGGAAGAATCACAATCCCGCTCAGCGGTAGGGGATTTGTGCGCTGATCCGCGCGTCGGCGACGCAAAAAAAGTCGCGCGTGTTACGGCGTGCCGATTGTGACTGGTGGCACTTGTACCTAGCGTGCACAGGGAAAGTCGGGCATGGGCTCGGCGACAACTGAGTTCATTGGAAGGGAAGCTAGTGAACAAGTCACAGCTCATCGACGCGCTCGCCGCGCGTTACGAGGGGAACCGCAAGGCTGCGTCCCACGCTCTCGAGTCCGTGCTCGACACGATCACGCGCGAGGTGGCCAAGGGCGAGAAGGTCGCGATCACGGGCTTCGGCTCGTTTGAGAAGCGAGTGCGCGAGGCCCGCTGGGTCCGCAACCCACAGACCGGCGCACGAATCAAGGCGAAGAAGACCTCGGTGCCGAAGTTCACCGCTGGCGCCGACCTGAAGAACGTCGTCTCGGGCGCCAAGAAGCTGCCGAAGCTCACGGTTGCTGCCGCGGCTCCGGCGGCGAAGAAGGCTGCAGCCCCGGCGAAGAAGGCCGTGGCCGCGGCCAAGAAGGCGGCGCCCGCCAAGAAGGCCCCCGCCAAGAAGGCCCCCGCGAAGAAGGCTCCGGCCAAGAAGGCTCCGGCTGCCAAGAAGGCGGCTCCGGCCAAGAAGGCGGCGCCCGCCAAGAAGGCCCCGGCTGCCAAGAAGGCGCCGGCCAAGAAGGCCCCGGCTGCCAAGAAGGCGCCGGCCAAGAAGGCCGCCGCGAAGAAGGCTCCGGCCAAGAAGGCTCCGGCCAAGAAGGCTCCGGCCAAGAAGGCCGCAGCCAAGAAGGCCTGACGCCACGCACCTCCAGAACGGGCCGCGCTCTCCGGAGTGCGGCCCGTTCTGTCATGGTGCGGGTAGTCGGCCGGCTACCGCGGCGGTGGCAGGTCCCACGCCGAGTCGCAGTGCTGCCCACAACGCGTCGAGGTCGTCGACGTCGTGGCGCAGCGTCGTCAGAGCGCCCGTCAACGCGCGGGCTCCGTCGAGTTCATGGGCGCGTGCGGATTCGGCGCCGAACGACGGCGAGAACTCCACGTACGGGGCTGTGTAGAGCGTCGTCCCGGTACCAGCCTCATCGGCGACGAAGGATGGCTGATCGCGGGCGACCGAGCCGAGTGCGGTGTCGAGGTCGTTCGGGGTCAGGGCCGGCAGATCGGCGAGCAATGCCGCCGGGGTCAAGGTCGGCCACCGTCGCTGAGCCTCGGCCGCGGCCTGCAGCAGTGCGGCGTTGAGACCTTGGGTCGTGCCATCGGGCACGCTGGCGCACCCCAGAGCCGACAACCGAGCCGCCAGCCCGGCGTCGTCGGTGGCCACCAAGACTTCGCTGATCCGCTCACAGGCCAGACAGGCAGCGGCGGTGTCGAGGGCGAAGGCGACGGCCAGCTCGCGGCGCAGGAGGTCGTCGAGGCCGCGCAGTCGTGACTTGCCGAAGGCCGGTGGCTTCACCGGCAAGATCACCGCGTAGCTCTCGACCGATCCTTGCTCCACGCAACGATCCAAGCAGGTCATGCGGGTGCAGCGGGGCGGCGTCCGGCACCGGGAGCGCTCGCCGAGTAGCCTCCCCTGCTGTGAGTGTGCGCAAGATGCATCAGCCGCGCGGGATGGCCTTTACCGTCGCCATCGGCATCCTCAAACCGTTGCTTCTCGCAACCACCAAGCGAGAATGGATCGACGCCGAGAAGGTGCCTGCCACCGGTGGGATGGTGGTCGTCCTGAACCACCTTTCGCACCTAGACCCGATCACCGCAGCGCACCTGCTCACCGACTACGGCCGGTTGCCCCGCTACCTGGCCAAGGCCGGACTCTTCGACACTCCAGTCGTTGGCTCGTTCATGCGTGGTGCGGGCCAGATTCCCGTCGAGCGTGCAACCGCCAACGCAGCTGGCGCCTACGACGCTGCCGTGGCCGCGGTGCGAGCTGGGGAATGTGTGGTGGTCTACCCCGAGGGCACGATCACCCGCGATCCTCACGGTTGGCCGATGGTGGGCAAGTCGGGGGCGGCTCGGATCGCACTCGAAACCGGCTGCCCGGTCATCCCGGTCGGCCAGTGGGGAGCGCAGGAGATCTTGCCTGCGTACGGCTCGCGACCGCACCTCTTTCCCCGCAAGACGATCCGCATGCAGGTGGGCGACCCGATCGACCTGGCAGACCTCCTCGAGCAGCCGATCACCATCGCGGTCATCGCCGAGGCGTCGCGGCGCATCATGGACGAGATCACCTCGCTCGTCGCAGTGATCCGCGGTGAGACCGCGCCACCGGAGCGCTACGACATGCGCGTCTCCGGAGATCCGTTCAAGAGCAGGAAGGGCGCGTCGTGAGCCGTGGCAAGGTAGCTGTTCTGGGTGCCGGTTCGTGGGGCAGTGCCTTCTCGATCGTGCTCGCCGACGGGGGCAACGACGTCACGCTGTGGGCACGGCGCCAAGAGGTCGCAGACACGATCAACGCCGAGCGGGAGAACCCCGACTACCTGCACGGCATCCAGCTGCCGCAAGCCGTGGCTGCCACCCACGACGTCGAGAAGGCTCTGCACGGTGCCGACGTGGTGGTGCTGGCCACGCCGTCACAGACGCTGCGCGCCAACCTCTCGGAGTGGGCACCGTTCATCGACGGCGACGCCGTCATGGTCTCGCTGATGAAGGGCGTTGAGCTCAACACGCTCAATCGAATGTCCGAGGTCATCCATCAGGTGACCGGGGCGGGTCCCGAGCGGATCGCAGTGATCAGCGGCCCCAATCTCGCCAAGGAGATCGCACGTCGTGAGCCAGCCGCCTCCGTGGTGGCGTGCGCCGACGAAGACGTCGCCAAGATGCTGCAGGCGCGCTGTCACTCCCCGGCGTTCCGCCCCTACACCAGCGTCGACGTGCTGGGTTGCGAGCTCGGCGGCGCCTACAAGAACGTGGTGGCGCTCGCGGTGGGCATGGCCGTGGGGCTGGGGTTCGGTGACAACACCACGGCGTCGCTCATCACGCGAGGTCTGGCTGAGACCGCGCGACTGGCCATGAAGCTCGGGGCGAACCCCCTGACCCTGATGGGCTTGGCCGGGCTCGGTGACCTGGTCGCGACGTGCTCGTCGCCGCTGTCACGCAACCGCAGTTTCGGCGAGAAGCTCGGTCGCGATCTGACGACCGAGGAGATCTACGCCTCGACCCGGCAGGTTGCCGAGGGGGCGAAGTCGTGCTCGTCGTTGCGTGCCCTCGCTGAGCAGTCAGGGGTCGATGCCCCGGTGGCGTCCTACGTCGACGACGTGGTCGCCGGCCGGATGTCGGCCACCGAGATGATGGACGCCATCTTGGCTCGCACCCCCAAGGCGGAGATCGACTGACGCCGAGTCGGCGCAACGTAACGCCGACTCGAGGTCAGACGAGGGTGTCCAGGGCGGTGGCGAGGTCACTCCAGAGATCGTCGACGTCTTCGACACCGACCGACATCCGCACCAGGGCATCGGGAATCGTGCGTGCCTCAGTCTTCCATCGGCGCCGCCGCTCAAAGGTCGACTCGACCCCACCGAGCGACGTGGCATGCACCCAGATGGACGTCTTGCGACACAGCAGGTCCGCCGCCATCTCGCCTTGAGCGAGCACCACGGACACGATGGCGCCGAAGCCTGGATAGCGCACCTCCGAGATGGCCGGGTGGTCCCGCAGCCGCTCCACCAGCACCTGGGCGTTGGCCTGGGCGCGCTCGACGCGCAGGTGCAGCGTGCGCATGCCCCGAGTCGCCAGCCAGGCCTCGAATGCGCCGGGAACCGAGCCGGTCATCGAGCGCCGGTTGCGGAGCACCTCGTAGAGCTCGTCGTCGGAAGTGACCAGGGCCCCGAGCAACACGTCGCTGTGACCGCTGAGGTACTTGGTGGCCGAATGCACCACGATGTCGGCGCCCAAGGCCAGGGGTTGCTGCAGAAGCGGAGTGGCGAAGGTGTTGTCGACGACCACGTAGGCGCCGGCCTCATGCGCGGCCGCGGCGATGGTGGGGATGTCGGCGAGCTCGAGGGCTGGGTTCGTGGGCGACTCGATCCACACGAGCGCGGCGTCCTCGCACGCGGCAATCACGGCGTCGGTGTCCTCGATGTCGACGAGGCGGGCCGTGATTCGGCCGCGAGACTCGAGGTCGGCCAGCGACATGATGCTGCCTTGGTAGGCGTGCTGCGGAGCCACGACCGGCGCGCCGTTGCCGACCAGGTCGAGCACGGTGGTGACGGCCGCCATGCCCGAAGCGAACGAGAGGCAACGCCCGCCCTCGAGGGCTCCGAGCACGTCCTCGAACGCCGTCCACGAGGGGTTCGAGTAGCGGCCGTACTCGAAATCACCACCGGCCACGAACGTGGAGGCCATCACGATCGGGGTGTTCAGCGGCTGGTCGGGTTCGTGCGAAGGACGCCCGCGGGTCACCGCCAGCGTGGACGGCGAGAGCGAGGGGGGCTGGTCAGGCATGTGGTCGAGGATAGGGTCGGGCCCGTGACCGGCACCGATCGCACCAGCAAGCCACGGGTGGCAGTGGTGTTCGGCGGCCGCTCGAGCGAGCACGCCATCTCCTGCGTGACGGCGGGCAGCGTGCTGGCGGCCATCGATCCTGAGGTCTACGACGTCGTCCCGATCGGGATCGCCCAGGACGGACGCTGGGTGCTCGAGTCGGGAGACGTCGAGCGGCTCCGGATCGGGAGCGCCACGCAGTTGCCGAGCGTCGACTCAGCCAGGTCACCGGTCGCGCTGGCCCGCATCGCCGAAGGTACTGAGCTGGTCGTCTCCGACGCTGGCCGTCCACCGCACACCCTGGGTGAGGTCGACGTCGTGTTCCCGGTGCTGCACGGCCCGTGGGGCGAGGACGGCACCATCCAGGGCCTGCTCGAGATGTCGGGAGTCCGCTACGTCGGTGCCGGCGTGCTGGCCTCGGCCGTGAGCATGGACAAGGCCTACATGAAGGTGGTGCTCGCCGCTGCCGGGCTGCCGGTGATGCCGAGCATCACGGTGACGGCCCGGGAGTGGGCGAGCGGCAAGGTCGACGTGCGCCGTCGGGTCGACGAGCTCGGGTATCCGTTGTTCGTGAAGCCTGCTCGGGGTGGTTCGAGCATCGGCATCTCAAAGGTTCGGAGTGCAGACGCTCTGGCAGCCGCGCTCGAGGAGGGGCTGCGCCACGACCCGAAGGTGCTGGTCGAGACCTCGGCCGAAGGCGCCCGCGAAGTCGAGTGCGGGGTGCTCCAGGCCTTTGACGGCACGCCGGAGACGTCGCTGCCGGCAGAGATCCGCATCACCGGCGACCACGAGTTCTACGACTTCGAGGCCAAGTACCTGCCCGAGGAGGCGACGTCGCTCGATATCCCGGCGCACCTGAGCGACGAGCTGATCGCCCAGCTGCGTGAACTGTCGGCGCGCGCCTTCGAAGCAGTGGGCTGCGAGGGACTCGCACGAGTCGACTTCTTCGTGATGCCTGACGGCTCATTGGTGGTCAACGAGATCAACACGATGCCGGGGTTTACGCCGCTGTCGATGTACCCGCAGATGTGGGCGGCGTCAGGGGTCGATTACCCGACTCTTGTCGACCGCCTCATCCAGCTCGCGCTTCGGCGCGACACCGGGTTGCGCTGACACGCATCCGCGGATCCTGCCTCCGTGCGCGTGTCAGCCCCCGGATAGTTCGTCATCAGGTCAACGCCACAGGCGTCAATGAGGTTGACCAGATGACGAACTATCCCTGAGCTGGCCTACCGACAGTCCTTGACCAGGGTCAGGTGCGCTTTGACGCCGGCGGCGAGCTCGGCGATGGCGGCCGCGGGTCCGTCGGGTCGGTAGCGTCCCGGCACCTGCAACTGCACGACCGGTTCGTAGCCCACGGCCGTCATCGTGACGTCGGCCCCTTGATCGTCGAACACCTCGGACGGCACGTACCAGCCGACCCCGTTGGAGACCTCGCACGACTGGGTCTCGTCGAACTCCGGCGGGATTGCGGCCCCACAGGTCAGCACGATCGCCGGGTCGCCGTAGGCCGCGCCGACGGCGTCGTCAGGGCTCACCTCGCGCATCGGCTCGTCGGCGAGCCGATCGGGCAGTGCGGCCACGAAGTCGCGGCAGGCCTCCTTCTGCTCAACGTCGAGGTCGGGACTGCTGATCTCCACGGTGCCGCTGCAGCTGGTGAGCGCCAGCAGGACCGGGACCAGAACCGGGACCAGCGCCACGACGCCCCGAGTCCGGGCGGACTCGGGGCGTCGTGAGAAGCGGGTGATCAGCACGTCAGATGTGCACGACCGGGCAGGTCAACGTGCGGGTGATGCCGTCGAGGACCTGCACCTTGGAGACGACGAGCTTGCCCAGTTCATCGACGTTGCGCGCCTCGGCGCGCACGATCACGTCGTAGGGGCCGGTGACGTCCTCGGCCAGGGTCACGCCCTTGACCTGGGCGATGGCCTTGGCCACCTCGGCCGCCTTGCCGACGTCGGTCTGGATCAGGATGTAGGCCTGGACGACCATGCGGGACGCTCCTTTGCGACAACTGCGGCGATGCGAAGACTGAACGGTCAACCTATCGCGGCTCGTCGGAGTGTCCATAGCCGCCTCGTTCGGCGGACTGGCCGCATCTGGTGGGATGGAGGCATGCCCCTTCCTCCCGACGCGACCTCGGCCGACGCGACCTTGGCCGACGCCGGCGAGTTCGGCCTCATCGCCGAGTTCGTGGCCCTGTTTCCGCAGGGCGAGCAGGTGCTCGTGGGTCCAGGCGACGACGCCGCGGTGCTGCGGATTCGCAACGGGCATGTGGTGGTCTCGACCGACTTGATGGTCGAAGGACGGCACTTCCGTCGTGACTGGGCCTCCGCAGAGGACGTTGGCCACCGGGCCGCGGCGCAGAACCTTTCCGACATCAACGCCATGGGCGGCCGCGCTCATTCGGTCACGATCGGGCTCGCCGCCCCAGCCGACCTCCCGGTGAGCTGGGCGCTCGACTTCGCCCGCGGGTTCGCCGCCGAGTGCGGCCTGGTGGGCGCCTCGGTGGTCGGTGGGGACCTGACCCGGGCCGACGAGATCGTGATCGCAGTGACCGTGCTCGGTGCATGCACCCAGTCGCCGGTCCTGCGCTCGGGAGCCAGTGCCGGCGAGGTAGTGGCGATCGCCGGACGCCAAGGGTGGGCAGCCGGAGGCCTAGCGGTCCTCGGGCGTGGGTTCCGTTCGCCGCGGGTGCTCGTTGAGGCCTACCGGCGCCCTGAGCCGCCCTACGAGGCGGGGCTCGCGGCCGCTGAGGCCGGCGCCACGGCCATGATCGACGTCTCCGACGGGTTGGTCGCCGACCTCGCCCACCTGGCGGAGAGTTCAGGGGTCCGAATCGACCTGCACACCGCTGCGCTCGAAGTCCCAGAGCCGTTGCACGCCGTGGGGGCAGCCCTGAACAGCGATCCTGTGCACCTCGTGCTGGGTGGAGGCGATGATCACGCCCTCGTCGCGACCTTCGCCGACGCCGCGTCAGTGCCTGATGGCTGGGCGATCATCGGGCGGGTGCACGAGTCTGCTGAGGGCGGCGGCGGTCGAGTGACCGTCGACGGCGCCCCCTACGAGGGCACGCCGGGTTGGACCCACTTCTGAGCCTCGGCGTGGGCGACAAATGAGGAGAAGCCGCCACCCGCAGGTGACGGCTTCAGCCTTTCCAGAAGTCTGGAGGTACTACCGGTCAGCGCGTGACCTTGCCGGCCTTGAGACAACCGGTGCACACGTTGAGGCGCTTCGGGGTGCCGTTGACCTTGGCGCGAACGCGCTGGATGTTCGGGTCGAAACGACGCTTGGTGATCTTGCGCGACCACGGACGGTTGTTACCGAAGCCGGGCTTCTTGGCGCAGATATCGCAGACGGCAGCCACGGGATACTCCTGGTTTGAGATGGAACGAGTGCTTGAACGATGGTGGGTCCCGCAGCGCGGGCAACCGAAGAAGCGTATCCGAGGTTGAGCGCTGCCCGAAATCGAGCGTTGCGCTCGCTACGGTGATCCGCGACGACCCATCACTGGGCCCATCACTGGGCCCCGAACGACGCAAAGGTAGGTCATGGAAGAGGCACCCACCGGCGCCGGCATCGACCTCACGGTCGTGCTGCGTTTCGTGGAGATCGCCACCGATGCGCTGGCCCAGGCTCGCGAGGAGATCGACGCCCTCAACGTCTACCCGGTGCCCGACGGCGACACCGGCACCAACATGTACCTGACGGTGTCTGCAGCCCGCGACGCGATCCGCGCTGCCACCGCCGACAGTGCCGACCGCGAGCAGGTGCTGGCCGCCTTCGCCCGCGGCGCCCTGCTGGGTGCCCGCGGCAACTCCGGGGTCATCCTCAGCGAGATGCTGGGGGCCTTGGCCCGACGCATTGCTCGAGCCACGTCCGCCGAGCGCAACGCCGTCATCGCCGCCGAGGCGATGCGCGACGCCAGCGCAGCCAGCTATCGAGCCGTCGGGACGCCGGTGGAGGGCACGATGCTCAGCGTCGCTCGGGCCGCATCCGAGGCTGCCATGGTTCGTTCGGCTGCTGACGACGCCCGTGCCCGCGACGTCTTCACCACCGCAGCCCAAGCCGCGCGCGAGGCGTTGGCACGCACGCCCGAGCAGCTCCAGGTGTTGCGTGACGCGGGTGTGGTCGACGCCGGGGGACGCGGCCTCAGCGTCATCCTCGACGCCGCGGAGACGGCCCTGACCGGTCGGCGTCCGGTGCCTGTGCCCAGCGTGCTGGGCCGTCACTCGATTCCGGTGCCTCATGCCGCGGCTGAAGGGGACCTGAGCCCCGACGGCCCCGCCTACGAGGTGATGTACCTGCTCGATGCCGACGAGCCGGCGATTCCCGTGCTGCGCGACCGCCTCGCCGACCTGGGTGACTCCCTGGTCGTGGTCGGGGGCGAGGGGCTCTGGAACGTTCACGTGCACGTCGACGACGTCGGAGCAGCGATTGAGGCCGGCATCGAGGCCGGGCGTCCCCACCGCGTGCGCGTCACCCATTTTGCCGAGCAGGTCGCCGCGCACCGCGCGCAGCGAGCCGATCGTGAGGGACGCCGGGTCGTAGCCGTGGCCGCGGGGGCCGGACTGTCACGACTCTTTGAAGATGCCGGGGCCACGGTGATCGCGGGTGGCTCGGGGCGACGCCCCTCGACCGGGCAGATCCTCGAGGCGATCACGGCGTGCGGCGCCCGCGAGGTGATCGTGCTGCCCAACGACGCCGACTCGGTGCGGGTGGCGCAGGTGGCGGCCAGCAGTGCCGAGACCGACCTGGGGTTGCGCGTAGCGGTCATCCCGACCCAGGCGCAAGTACAGGGGCTGGCCGCGATGGCTGTGCACGAGCCCGGCCGCAGCTTCGACCAGGACGTGTTGGAAATGACAGCGACCTCGCGTCATGCCCGGCACGGTGCCATCACCCTCGCGGCGCGCAAGGCGCTCACGATGGCCGGATGGTGCGAGCCCGGCGACGTGCTCGGCATCATCGCCGGCGACTTCGCAGTCATCGGCGACTCGCAGTACGACGTCGCTGTCGAGGTGCTCGGCCGGCTGCTCGCGGGTGGTGGCGAGCTGGTGACGCTCGTGGGCGGGCACGGAGCCGGCGACCTGGTCGAGCGGGCCGCCACATGGATCGGCGCCGAGCACCCGCACGTCGACGTCGTCGTCTACGACGGCGGTCAGGAGCGCTACCCGCTGCTGCTGTCGGTGGAGTGAGTGAGGCTGCGGTGGTGATCTCGCTCGACTCGCCCGTCACGACAGTGCTCGGCGACACCAAGAAACGCACCAAGATCATCGAGAACTTGGGCATCGAGACGGTGGCCGATCTGCTCTTCCACTTTCCGCGTCGCTACCTCGAGACCGGGCGGCTGACGAAGGTCTCCGACCTGCGGGTCGGCCAGATGCTCACCGTCGTCGGAGAAATCGCGAGTAGCAAGACCCTGACCTACACCGACCGTCGCACCGGCCGCCCGGCCTACCGCCTCGAGACCCAGCTGCGCACCGATGGGCCTTCGCTCAAGATGACGTTCTTCGCCAAGAACAAGCGCACCTCCGAGTGGCAGGCGGGTCGCCTTCCGGAGGGTCAGAAGGGTTTGTTCATCGGTCAGGCCAGCCAGTTCAACAACACGTGGCAGCTCACCAACCCGCGCATGGTGCTCTTCGGCGTCAGCGGCGATGGCGACGGCGACATCGCGACCCTCGACGCCATCAAGGACCTCTACCCGATCTACCCGCTCACCAAGGGTGTCGAGTCGTGGGACCTCCAGCGTGCGGTGACGTTTGCGCGCTCGGTCGTCGACGACCTGCCCGACCTGGTGCCTGCATCCGTGCGCAGTGCCTACGAGCTCATAGACGCGAACACAGCCCTCGATGCGATTCACGCGCCCGACCACATGAGTCAGGTGCACGCGGCACGGCGCCACTACCGCTTCACCGAGGCGCTGGTGACCCAGCTCGTGCTGGGCCGACGACGTCGCGCTCAACGGGCCCTCGGTGCCGTAGCCCGCGACGGTGGCAGCGGTGGACTTCTCGCGGCGTTCGACGCTCGACTTCCGTTCGAGCTCACCGCGGGGCAACGCGAGGTGGGTGCCCAGATCGAGGCCGATCTGGCGCAGCCGCACCCGATGAATCGCTTGCTCCAGGGCGAGGTGGGGTCGGGCAAGACCTTGGTCGCGCTGCGGGCGATGTTGCGCGTGGTCGATTCGGGGGGCCAGGCGGTTCTCTTGGCTCCTACCGAGGTGCTCGCCCAGCAGCACTACCGGTCGATCTCGGGGTTGCTCGGCGACCTCGCCACCGGGGGGATGCTCGGCGGCGCCGCCGACGCCACCCAGGTCGAGCTCATCACCGGATCGATGACCAAGTCCCAACGCACCGGGCCGCTCTCACGCATCGTCACCGGCGAGGCCGGCATCGTGATCGGCACCCACGCCCTGCTCGAAGACACCGTGATGTTCGCTGATCTGGGGATGGTCGTCGTCGACGAGCAACACCGGTTCGGCGTGGAGCAACGCGCGGCCCTGACCAGCAAGGCCGCGGCCCCTCCGCACGTGCTGGTGATGACGGCCACGCCGATCCCACGCACGGTCGCGATGACCGTCTTTGGCGATCTGGAGACTTCGGTGCTCACCGAGCTTCCGGCCGGCCGCTCTGCGATTCAGACGACGGTGGTCAACCTGCTCGACCACCCTGGCTGGGTCGAACGCGTCTGGCAGCGCGTGCGCGAAGAGGTCGACAAGGGCCACCAGGTCTTCGTGGTGTGCCCACGGATCAGCGGCGACCAGCTCGAGCAAGGCGAGGTCGACCCCGTCGATGTCGACGAGGACGGCGATCTGGTGCCTGAAGCGCCGCGGCCACCGCTTGCCGCTGTCACTGAGGTCGCAGAGCAGCTGTCGTCGGGGCCCTTGACCGGCCTGCGACTGCGGGTGCTGCACGGTCAGCTTCCGCCCGAGGAGAAGGACGGCGTGATGCGTGGCTTCGCAGTCGGTGAGGTCGACGTGCTGGTGGCAACCACCGTGATCGAGGTCGGGGTCGACGTGCCGAACGCGACCACGATGGTGCTGCTCGACGCCGACCGCTTCGGCGTCTCCCAGTTGCACCAGCTTCGCGGCCGAGTGGGCCGAGGCGGGCTCCCCGGCCTGTGCTTGCTCGTCTCGCACGCGGCCCCCGGCACTCCGGCTGCAGAACGACTCGATGCCGTGGCGTCGACCACCGACGGGTTCGAGCTGAGTCGGGTCGACCTCGAACAGCGTCGTGAGGGTGACGTGCTCGGAGGTTCGCAGTCAGGCCGCCGCTCGAGCCTGCGCAACCTGCGAGTGCTGCGTGACGAGCAGACGATCCTCGAGGCGCGCGAGGCAGCCGAGCAGCTGCTGGACGCCGATCTCGACCTCGCGGGTCACTCGTTGCTTGCCGAGGCCGTGTTCGACCTGGAACGTCAGACCGCCGCCGACTTCATCGAGATGTCGTGACCCGCATCATCGGCGGCCACGTCGGCGGCCGCCGCATCAGGACCCCGCCAGGAGACCGCACCCGGCCCACGAGCGACCGCGTGCGTGAAGCGCTGTTCTCGGCAGTGGAGTCGTGGTGCGGCAGCCTCGAAGGCCTCCGGGTGCTCGACCTCTATGCCGGGAGCGGAGCGCTTGGTCTCGAGGCGTGGAGTCGTGGTGCGGTGGCGGTGCGACTCGTCGAGTCCGACCGACGCACGGCGTCCCTCATCTCGGCCAACGCTCGCGACCTGGGCTGCAGCGTCGCCGAGGTCGTCAGCCTGAGCGTGCACACCGCTCTGGGGCGACCGCCGCGGGCTGACGAGCCGCTGTTCGACGTCGTGGTCAGCGACCCGCCCTACCCGCTCACCGAGGCCGACCTGGCCACCGATCTCGAGCTTCTGCGTCCCTGGCTTGCCCCCGACGCCTTGGTGATCGTCGAGCGTGCTCGGCGCAGTCCCGAGCCCACGTGGCCCGAAGGAGTCGTCGGCGAGCGTTCCAAGCGCTACGGCGAGACGACGCTTTGGTACGGTCACGCGTCATGAGCCGCGCGGTCTGTCCAGGATCGTTCGATCCCGTCACGCACGGCCACGTCGACATCATCGGGCGAGCGGCCACGCTGTTCGACGAGGTGATCGTCGCGATCGGGGTCAACCAGTCGAAGAGTCGCCTCTTCGGCCCCGAGGAGCGGGTCGAGATGCTCGAGCAGGCGGTGGCGCACTTCCCCAATGTGCGTGTCGAAGGCTTCAGCGGGCTGGTCACGACGTTCTGCCTCGAGCAGCAGGCCCAGGCCATCGTGAAGGGGCTGCGCTCGTCCGGCGACTTTGACTACGAACTGCCGATGGCTCACATGAACTCCGCGCTCACCAACGTGGAGACCGTCTTTCTCCCCACCAGCACTGGCCAGTCGTTCGTGTCGTCGAGCCTGGTCAAGGAGGTCGCCTCGTTCGGGGGCGACGTGACCGCGTTCGTGCCCGACTTCGTGCACACCCGACTGCTGGCACGCCTAGCCGAGCGTGCGTGAGCGGCAGCCGCGCCGAACCTCGGCCGTTGCGCAATTTCGCAGGTCAGGCGGCGGGCAGTAGTGTTCTCCGAGTTCTGTTGTGCCCGGAACCGGAAGTGATCTCCTGACCAGCCTGGACCCGAGAGCGCCGCTCGTGCTCGATACTCGCGAGCTCGGCCGTCGCCCGGGGTCCCAGCGTGAGGTGTCGCTAACGGTGCCGGCTCCAGCAGAGCTAGGCATCGACGTTCTCCACGTCCCCGAAGGTGCGCCGGTCGAACTCGACCTGCGGCTCGAGGCGGTCATGGAGGGGGTCCTGCTCACGGGAACGGCTACCGCCGGCCTCGAGGGTGAGTGCGCACGGTGCTTGGATCCGATCGTTGACGACGTCGACGTGAATCTCCAAGAGCTGTACGTCTACGACGACTCGAAGCATCCCCGCGACCGGGCCACCGACACGGAGGACGACGACGTCAGCACGCTTGAGGACGACCTGCTCGACCTCGAACCCTTGCTGCGGGACGCGGTAGTGCTCGCACTGCCGTTCCAGCCGCTGTGCATGGACGACTGTCCTGGGTTGTGCCCCGAGTGTGGGGTCAACTTCAAGGAAGAGCCGGACCACGCTCATGACGCACCGATCGACCCGCGCTGGGCGGCGCTGACCGACCTCGAACCGCCCGCAGCACCCCAGTAGCAAGACGCAGCAGCTCAGCAATCACCGAGTCCAACCGGCTCGGCAATCAGCTAGGAGAGAACAGTGGCAGTCCCGAAGCGGAAGATGTCGCGCAGCAACACGCGTCACCGTCGTTCGGCGTGGAAGGCCGTTGCGCCGACCCTCGTGACCTGTGCCAACCCGGCCTGCGGCAAGAAGCACCTGCCGCACCGTGCCTGTGGTGAGTGCGGCCAGTACGGCGCTCGCGCCGACCGCCGCCAGGTCCTCTGAGCGCAACTCCTCTGAACGCAGGTCCGCTCAACTACAGCGACCTCCGGTCGGAGCTCGGGAATCCCACGTTGGACCCCGAGCTCTTGGAGCGCGCCCTGACGCACAGATCGTTCGCCTACGAGAACGGCGGATTGCCGACCAACGAGCGCCTTGAGTTCCTCGGCGACTCGGTTCTCGGCGTGGTCGTCACCGAGACGCTCTACCTGATGCACCCGGACCTCTCCGAGGGCCGGCTGGCCAAGTTGCGCGCCGCCGTGGTGAACGCGCGCGCGCTGGCCGTCGTCGCCGTCCAGATCGGCCTCGGTAACCACGTGAAGCTCGGCCGCGGCGAGGAGAGCACCGGCGGTCGAGAGAAGGCCTCGATCCTCTCCGACACCGTGGAAGCCGTTATCGGCGCAGTGCACCTCAGCGGTGGAATCGAGACTTCGGCTGAGGTCGTTCACCGGCTTTTCGACGGTCTCATCGAGGAGGCCTCAGCCATGGGTGCTGGCCTCGACTGGAAGACCTCCCTCCAAGAGCTGTCTGCCGAGCACAGCCTCGGGGTGCCCGAGTACGTCATCACCGACGAGGGCCCCGACCACATGAAGACCTTTCATGCGCAGGTCCGCGTCGCCGACAGGCTGTACGGCAACGGCACCGGGCGGTCGAAGAAGGAGGCCGAGCAGGCTTCCGCCGAGACGGCCTACGGCGAGATCGTTGCGGCGCTCGACTCGCCCGCCGTCGCCGCCGAGTAGGACGTGCCCGAACTTCCCGAGGTCGAGGTCGTCCGTGCTGGGATCTCCCAGCACGTGCTCGGCTCGACCGTGGTCAGGGTCGATGTGCTCCACCCGAGACCGGTGCGGCGCGACGTGCGAGGCCCAGAAGGCTTCGCGGCGGCGCTGACCGGACGGCGTATCGAAGCGGCGCGCCGACGCGGCAAGTACCTCTGGTTGCCACTCGACAACGGCGACGCGCTGCTGGCACACCTGGGGATGAGCGGGCAGATGCTGGTGCAGCCGGCCGATGCCCAGGCTGAGCGTCACCTACGAGTGCGCCTCGTGCTGGAGGGGGCTGCGGAAGGACGCAACCTGCACTTCGTCGACCAGCGCATGTTCGGCGGCTTGTCGGTGAGCGCCGGCGGAGCCGAGCTGCCGTCGGAGATCGCGCACATCGCTCGCGACCCGCTCGACCCCGAGTTCGATGACGACCACTTCGTGGCCAGGGTGCGAAAGCGCTCCTCAGGGATCAAGCGGCTGCTCCTCGATCAAGGCCTCATCTCGGGCGTCGGCAACATCTATGCCGATGAGGCGCTGTGGCGCAGCGGCCTGCACGGCGAGCGGAGCGGTGACCGACTGACCGCCCGCCAGGTGCGTGACCTGCTCGCTCACGCGCGGGCCGTCATGTCGGAGGCGCTGGCGCAAGGCGGCACCTCGTTCGACGCGCTCTACGTGAACGTGAACGGCGAGTCGGGCTACTTCGACCGCTCGCTCCACGCCTATGGGCGCCAGGACGAGCCGTGCGACCGATGCGGCACCGCGATCCGCAGAGTCGCCTTCATGAACCGGTCGTCGTACTTCTGTCCTCGCTGCCAACCGGTGCCGCGGGCACGCCGGCCTGGGCGGGTCGCCGCAGATTGACCTAGGGGCTGCCTGGTGGGACATTTGTAGACGGCCCAATCGTCGTTTGCTCCTTGCCGGGCCGCTCTCGGTAGATCCCAATGAATCGTTTCTCAACCGGAAGGCACACCTTCATGGCCAAGGCGCTGATCGGCCACCTGAACAGCGACATGCGAGACCCCCGCCTGGTTGTCGAGAACGCTCGACTGCGCACGCGGGTGGCTGAGCTTGAGTCCCTCGTCCTTCGCCTCAGCGAGGAGAACGACATGCTGGTCGCCGCCCGTGCGACGGCGCTGCTCGATGTCGCCTCGCTGCAGGAGATGCAGCCCGCCTGATCGGAGCCGCCACGCGGATCCGATCGATGGGGTCGAGTAGTTCGTATCAAGACCCTGTGCGTTGCGTTCGCCTGACGTGAGCACGTTTCTCGAGGCGGTCGCACCGTCACGCCTGGGTGCTGGCTTTCGCTGGTTGCTCGCCTCGTCGTGGATCTCCAACTTCGGGGACGGCTTGGCGTTGGCGGCCGGACCGCTGCTGGTCGCCTCGCAAACCGACGAACCCTTCCTGGTGGCCCTCGCGGCCCTGATGGTCTGGGCGCCGCCCTTGCTGTTCGGCCTCTACGCCGGAGTACTCACCGACCGAGTCGACCGCCGGCGCATCGTCGTGACCGTCGACCTGGCTCGCGCCGGCGTCCTGGCGGTGCTCGTGCTCGTGGTCGCCACTGACCGGGTCTCGATCGGGCTGGTGCTCGCCGCGCTCTTCGTGCTGGGAACGGCCGAGATGTTCGCCGACAACGCCTCCAGCGCGTTGCTGCCCATGGTCGTGGCCCGCGACGACCTGGGGGTCGCCAACTCTCGCCTCCAGGCTGGCTTCATCACGGTCAACCAGCTGGCTGGCCCTCCGGTGGGCGCAGCGCTGTTCGCCGTTGGTATGGCCTGGCCCTTTGCCGCGCAGACCGTGTTGGTCCTCTTCGGTGCAGCCCTGGTGAGTCGTGTCGCCGTGCCGGCCTCGACCCGCGACCGCGCGAGCCACGGGCGGGTCACCCACGACATCGCCGAGGGCTGCCGCTGGGTCTGGCACCACCCGGCTGTGCGCACGCTTGTGCTCACGATCTTCACCTTCAACATCACCTTCGGGGCCGCGTGGTCGGTCCTGGTGCTCTACGCCACCGTGCGTCTCGATCTGGGTGCGGTCGGTTTCGGGCTCGTCACCACCGTCTCCGCGCTCGGCGGGCTCCTGGGCACGGTGTCGTACGGCTGGATCACGCGTCACCTCAGTCTCGGTGACGTGATGCGCGTCGGCCTGGTGATCGAGACCTTCGTGCACCTGGGGCTCGCGTTGACCACGTCGCCCTGGGTGGCGCTGCCGATCTTCTTCGTGTTCGGCGCGCACGCGTTCATCTGGGGCACGACGTCGATCACGATCCGACAGCGTGCCGTGCCTACCGAGCTACAGGGCCGTGTGGGCAGCGTGAACCTCATCGGCGTCTACGGCGGACTCGTGATCGGCTCGGGGCTCGGCGGTGTGCTGGCGCAGCACGGGGGGCTCGCTGCGCCCTTCTGGTTCGCCTTCGTGGGATCGGCGGTCTTCGTGGTGCTGATCTGGGGCCAGCTCACCCATATCGCGCACGCCGACGAGACACCCGCTGCTGCCGACGCTCCCGACTGACGCCGGGTAGGGTGTCACCCGCTGAGCTTCCCCCGCGCAGCGCCGATGATCCCTGGCAGGATGCGGCGTTCGTGTCCGCTCGACCTCACGACCGGTATGGAGTCTCGCGTTGTACCTCAAGAGCCTGACCCTGAAGGGCTTCAAGTCCTTCGCGTCGGCAACCACGCTCCAGCTCGAACCGGGCATCACGTGCATCGTGGGGCCCAACGGGTCTGGCAAGTCGAATGTCGTCGACGCCCTCGCCTGGGTGATGGGTGAGGCGAGCGCCAAGTCGCTGCGGGGCGGCAAGATGGACGACGTCATCTTTGCCGGCACGTCGGGCCGCCCACCGCTGGGCCGTGCCGAGGTCGTGCTCACGATCGACAACACCGACGGCGCCCTGCCAATCGAGTACGCCGAGGTGACGATCAGTCGCACCATGTTCCGCAGCGGCGGCTCCGAGTACGCCATCAACGGCAACTCATGCCGCTTGCTCGACGTGCAAGAGCTGCTCAGCGACTCGGGCATCGGCCGCGAGATGCATGTGATCGTGGGCCAAGGCCAGCTCGACACGATCTTGCACGCCACGCCTGAAGACCGTCGGGGGTTCATCGAGGAAGCTGCTGGCGTGCTGAAGCACCGCAAGCGCAAGGAGAAGGCGCTCCGCAAGCTCGACGCGACCGACGGCAACCTGACCCGGCTCACCGACCTGCTCAGCGAGATCCGCCGCCAGCTGAAGCCGCTGGGCCGTCAGGCTGAGGTGGCTCGCAAGGCTGCAGGCGTCCAGGCCGATGCTCGCGACGCCCGCGCCCGATTGATGGCCGACGACCTCGTGACCGCTCGCACCGCGCTGACCCAGGAGCTGGCCGACGAGTCGATCTTGGTCGAGCGCCGCGAGCAGGTGGAGGCCGAGATGGCGTCTACTCGTGAGGTCGAGGCTCGTCTTGAGGCGGCGCTGCGCGAGGACCTCCCGGCTCTGAGCAGGGCCCAGGAGATCCAGTACTCGCTGGGCGGACTACGTGAGCGCATCCGGGGCACCCAAGGGCTGGCCTCCGAGCGGATCCGCAACGCCGCCCAGGTCGGTGAGGCCACGGGTGACCAGGGCCGCGACCCCGACGAGCTCGAGGCCGAGGCCGAACGGGTGCGCGCCCAGGAGCAGGAGATCAGCGCGCAGGTCGAGCAGCAGCGCGGTGCGCTCGAGGTCGCCGTCACGGCCCGTCGCACCGCCGAAGAAGCCGCCGCTGACGAGGACCGCCGGATCACCGGATTGCAACGCGCGGCGGCCGACCGCCGCGAAGGCCTGGCCAGGCTGCACGGGCAGGTGAACGCGCTCAAGTCGCGCGCCGCCGCCGCCGACGACGAGGTGGGCCGGCTCAGCCTGGCTCGCGAAGACGCCGTGGCGCGCGCCGACCGGGCCCAGCGCGACTTCACGTCACTGGAGACCAAAGTTGCCGGGCTGGACGCCGGCGAAGAGGGGCTTGACGCCGAGCACGAGAGCTCGGTCGCCGTCCTGGCCGACATCGAGGAGCGGCTCGCCAAGACGCGCGATGAGGCACAACAGGCTGACCGCGACCGATCGACGCTCACCGCTCGCAAGGACGCCCTCGAGATGGGCTTGAACCGCAAGGACGGCGCTGGCGCGTTGCTCGCGGCCTCCGACCAGGTGGCCGGGCTGCTTGGCTCGGTAGCCGCGCTGCTGACGGTGCGACCCGGGTTCGAGACCGCAGTGGCCAGTGCCCTGGGCGCGGCTGCCGATGCGGTCGCCGTGCGCGACGCCGATGCCGCCGTGGCCGCCATCAACCACCTCAAGGCGGGCGACCTCGGCCGCGCCGGACTGGTGGTTGGCGGGGGAGAGCCCGTCGACCGGAACTGGTCGACCCTGCCCGATGAGGCGACCTACGCCCTCGACGTGCTCGAGTCACCCGACTCGCTGCAGTCGGCCCTGACCCGGCTCCTGTTCAAGGTCGCGGTGGTCGACGACCTGACCACCGCTCGCCGCCTGGTCGGCTCGCTGCCCGACGTGGTGTTCGTGACTCGCACCGGTGACCTGCTCGGTAGCCACCGGGCCTCCGGAGGGTCAGCGACCCAGCAGAGCCTGATCGAGATCCAGAGCGCGGTCGACGAAGCGGCCAGCCGTCTCGCCGAAGCAATTGCCTCGGGCGAGCGGCTCGGGTTCGAGCTTGCGCGCCTCGAGAGCGAACGACTCGACGCCCAACGCCGAGTCGACGTCGCCCTGGCGCGACTGCACGAATCAGATGCCACCTTGGCTGCCGTTGCCGAAGAGCTCGGTCAGTACGGCTCGCAGGCGCGCTCGGCCCGCGGCGAGGCCGAACGGCTCGACCAGGCGATTGCCAAGGCCGAGGCCGCGCGCGATCAGGACCTGGCCGGCCTCGCTGAGCTCGAGCAACGTCTCGCCATCGCCGAGGAGGCTCC